>JACQVC010000485.1 GCA_016209995.1 Gemmatimonadota bacterium | reverse complement strand
TGCGATGAGGAAATTCGCGGAGACGGCAGGGCTGAAGTACTAGAGTCGTCCGGCACGGTTGTGACGAGTAATCAACCGTTTCACGCGGAGACGCGGAGTTAACAGAGAGTCCGCGCAGAACTGATCTCAATATACTTCCAATCTCTCCGCGACTCCCACATTGCTCCTGATTTCTTACGTCCTCCGCGTCTCCGCGTGAAACGGTTCGGTGCCGGCTGACCCGCTCACGATCCGTCCGCCCCCCAAGACCCGCTCCCCCGCGTAGAATACCGCCGACTGTCCCGGCGTTACGGCCCGCTGTGGCTCTTCGAATCGCAGCTCGACCGTACCATCGGCGGGCGTGATGCGGGCCGGGACGGCAGGCGCGCGGTGACGGATCTGCACCAGGATCTCATCCCTGGGTTCAGGCACGCGGTGGGTCAGCCAGTTGACTTCCCCGACCACAGCGCTGCCGGCATACAGTTCTTCCTCGGTGCCAACGACCACTTCCCGGGTCGCCGGGCGGGTCGCGACCACGTACAGCGGTCGCGAGAAGCCGCCGGGGAGCCGGCGCCGCTGGCCGACCGTGTAGCCCGCGTAGCCATGATGCACGCCGAGCTTGCGGCCCGTAGTCGTAACGACGGCGCCCTGCTCGAACGCCGCGTGACCCTCCCCGAGCTGGGCGGCTACGAAGGCGGCGTAATCGCCGGTGGGGACGAAGCAGATCTCCTGCGACTCGGGCTTGTCGGCCGTGACGAGCCCCAACTTGCGCGCCCGGCTGCGCACCTCGGACTTGCGAAGTGAGCCCAGCGGGAAGAGGAGCGTGGGCAGCATGGAGCGCGGCAGACCCCAGAGGAAATAAGACTGGTCCTTCTGCGGATCCGCGGCGCGGAACAGAGCCGGTGCTCCGCTCTCATCCTCGCCGGCCCGCACGTAGTGACCCGAGGCGATCGCCGTGCAGCCGAGCATGCGGCCGCGCCGTAACAGATCGCGGAACTTCGTGTTCGAGTTGCAGCGCACGCACGGATTGGGCGTTCGACCGGCCGCATACTCGGACACGAAGTCGTCGATGACGTCGCGAGTGAACTCCTCCTCGACATCGAATACGTAGTGGGGGATGCCGAGATGGTCGCAGACTCGCCGGGCGTCCTGGATGCCGTCGAGCCCGCAACACGTGCGCGATGGTCCGGCGGTCTCCTTGTAGCAGAACGTCTTCATGGTGGCGCCGATGACCTCGTAGCCCGCCTCCACGAGAAGCGCCGCGGCAATGGACGAATCGACGCCGCCGGACATCGCTACCAGTACCCGGTCGCTGTTCTTCATGGCTCGTAGCGGCGACTCAGGCCGGGCTCTCGGCGAGGGCGCGGAGCCTCTCGACGACGTGAACCGTCACGTCGCTGGCGCGGTCGATCTCCGGTTCGCGGCTCAGTCGTCCGACGCTGAATCGCAGGGACGGCGGGATACGATCGTGGCCCGCATGAGTCGCGCGCAGCACATGACTCGCCTCGACGGCGCCGCTGTGACACGCCGAGCCCGATGACGCTGCGACACCCTCGAGGTCGAGGCTAGCGAGCAGCGCCGCCCCATCCACGCCGCACACTCCCACGTTCAGGATATGCGGCGCTCGCGGACCGTCCTCCCCGAACACGATGATGTCGGACAGCCGCTCCCGCAGTCCCGCCGCCAGGCGGGCGGTGAGCGCGCTCAAACGTGCCGCCTCCGACTCCTGTTCCGCGACGGCCAGCCCAACGGCCCGAGCGAGTCCCACGGCCGACGCGACATCCTCGGTCCCAGCCCTCAGTCCCCGCTCCTGGCCGCCGCCGTGAACCAGCGGGTGGAGCCGCAGTCCCTGACGCACGAACAGGATCCCCATTCCCTTGGGTCCATACAGCTTGTGGCCGGTGAACACGGCGAGGTCCACGGGACTCTCGTCCAGGCGTACGCGAACCTTGCCTAGCGCCTGCACGCCGTCCGTGTGCAGCGGGACACCGGCTTCCCGGCAGCGTCGCGCGATCGTCGGGATGTCCTGGACCGTCCCGATCTCGTTGTTCACCCACATGACGGAGACCAGCGCGGGGTCGCGAGTGAGCGCGACCTCGAGGGATCCAAGGTCGAGGACGCCATCCGGTCCGACGTCCATGCGGGCGGCCACGCCTCCCCTGGCCTCTACCTCCGCGGCAGCGCCGAGCACGGAGCTGTGCTCGATCGCCGAATAGGCCACGAAGGGGCGCCGGCCCTCGGTCTCCGCGACCCGGGCCCGGCCCAGGATGGCCAGGTTGTTACCCTCCGTGCCGCCCCGCACGAAATACACCTCGCTGGGCAGGGCTCCGAGCGCCGCGGCAATCTCTTCCCGGGCGGACTCCAGCGCGGCCCGAGCGGCCCGCCCGAAGCGATGCGTGCTGGACGGATTGCCAAACGTGCCGGCGAGGAACGGAGCCATCGCCGCCTGCACTTCCGAGCGCACGGGCGTGGTCGCTGCGTGGTCCAGGTAGATCGGGCTAGTCGTCATGGCGCTCGCGTTCGGTTGCGGGGAACGAGCATCCTAAGCTAATCATGAATGAGGCGACGCTGAAGCACTCCGACCAGCGAAGGCATCCAGCCATGAGGCGACGACCTCCGCCACTACCCCAAGGCTGCCCCGGCAGCTTCCGCGCCACGGTTCATGGCACGGTGTTCGCCGGCCGAGACCGACACCTGGAGAGCCTGCAGGCCGGGGACGAGCTCACCTTGCTCCCGGATCCGCCCGGCCAGGATCACCCCAACGTCTGGGTACACACTCGCAAGGGCGACCCCGTCGGTCACCTCCCGCCCGAAATCGGCGAGTGGTTGGCACCGTGGATGTTGCGTGGCGGCTGGGCGAGGGCGCGAGCGCTGCGTGTGTCTGGTGCCGACGTGCCGAGCTGGCGAAGGTTGCTGTTGGAAGTGAACTGCGATGTGGAGGGGTGACCCGTCTAAAACGTGCCGACCCCCAGCCCCACCACGTCGTCCACTCTCATGGTTTCGCGCGTCCAGAACGGCTCGCCGTATGCCGTGCGGATCAGCGACCCGTAGTGCGCGCATTGGACCCGCACCTGGTCGGCGAGTGACCGGTCGCCGCCCGCGAAGACCTCGCCGGCCCAGTTCTTCCCCGCGAGCTGAGACTCGTAGCAGGCCAGGACCTCGAGCTTCCGGTCCATCTCCTTCGTGATATCGACCACGAAGGTCGGCTTGACCGCGTGCTCCCGGTAGGTGAGGGCGTGGAGAACCTTGGCGGGCCGGTGTGGGGGCAGGCCGCCCGATTCGACGCGAGCCAGACCCGCGAGGAAAGCCGCGTCGTACACGAGTTGTGCGGCGATGGCGTGGTCCGGGTGACGGCCTTCGAGCCACGGGGCGATCACGATGGTGGGCCGCAGCTCCCGGATGATGCCCGCGACCAGAGCCCGCGATTCGGGGGAGTTCTGGAGGCCCGCGTCGGGCAGCCCGACGTTGCGCCGGACTGCGAGTCCCAGGACTTCGCCCGCGCGCTCGGCCTCACGCTCTCGGGCCTGCGGCGAGCCTCGGGTCGCTCGCTCACCGCGCGTGAGGTCTACGATTCCAGTGCGGTAGCCCTGGTCGGCGGCCTTGATGAGCGTGCCGCCGCAGAGGAACTCAGCGTCGTCGGCATGGGCCACGATCGCGAGGACGTGGATAGGCGGCTCGATCATCGTTGGCGTCGCTGGGGGCGGGATCGTGGGGTGTAGGGCTATTCGGCTCGGAGCGCCCTCACGGGCTCGAGTCGCGAGGCGCGAATCGCCGGAATGAGGCCGAAGAGTATGCCGGTCAGCGCGGCGGCGCCCAAAGCAGCGGCCACGGACCAGAGCGGCACGCGCGCGGGAATCGGCGTGGCCGACTCGACCAGGTAGGCTACGCCGCCGCCCAGGGCGAGTCCCAGAGCGCCGCCTGCCAGCGTCAGGGTGGCTGCCTCCACGAGGAACTGCCAGAGAATCTCCCGCCGAGTCGCGCCCACCGCCTTGCGGATCCCGATCTCGTAGGTTCGCTCCGTGACCGAGATCATCATGATCCCGATCACACCGACGCCGCCCACCATGAGAGCCACGGAGGAC
>JACQVC010000483.1 GCA_016209995.1 Gemmatimonadota bacterium | reverse complement strand
GTCCAGGGTGCGACTCTCGCCGGCGCTCGCGCTGCGCGACTTCGAGTTCTCGCTGGACTCGGAGATCGGGCGCTTCGCGGCCAGCGGCGTGGTGACGGGCGACACGCTGCTCGAGGTCGAGATCGACGCGGGCGGCAGCCCGCAGACCGTATCCTACCGGCTGAGCGAGCCGCCGATCTTCTCGGCCGTCCTACCGATCCGCGTCGCGATGGGCGGCGATCTGAAGGTCGGCAGCAGCTACCGGCTGCCGATGTTCGACCCGTCGACGCTCGCTATGCGCACGGTCGAGGTCGAGGTCCAGGCTCACGATACGCTGATCGTGCCGGACAGCGCAGCGCTGAATTCTACCGACGGCTCGTGGACCGCGGCGCGCTATGACACGGTTCCGTCCTGGCTGATCACTGAGCGCTACGGGGGCATCGAGGTCTCGAGCTGGATCGACGAGGATGGGCGGATCGTGCAGGCGTCGAGCCCGCTGGGCTACTCGATGGAACGGACGGAATACGAGATCGCCCGCTGGCAGCTCGAGCAGGCGCGGCTCGTGGCCGGCTCGCCCCTGGACGACGACATCATCCTGGGCACGGCGGTGCAGAGCAACGTCGACCTCGGAGACATCGAGCAGCACGACGAGCTGCGCTTCCGGCTCAGCGGTGTGGATCTCACGGGCTTCGAGCTGTCGGGCGGCCGCCAGGAGCTGCGCGGCGACACGTTGATCGTGCGGCGCGAGCGCTGGGGCGCGCTCGATCCCGGCTACTCCCTGCCGTACAAGACGATGGACCTGCGCGATGCCTTAGTGCCCGAGCCGCTGATCCAGAGCGATGATCCCGCGATCGTCAGGCACGCGCGTCAGGTCGCCGGCTGGCGCATGTCGTGGGCGCCGGATCCCAAGCAGGTGGCGCAGCGACTGACCACATCGGTGAACAACACGCTCGAGAAAGCGATCACGATCAGCGTGCCCAGCGCCGTTCAGGTGCTGGAGTCGCGCCGGGGCGACTGCAACGAGCACACCGTGCTGTACGTGGCCATGGCGCGGGCTCTGGGGCTGCCGGCGAGGACGGCGGTGGGGCTCGTGTATGTGGATGGCCGGTTTTTCTACCACGCGTGGCCCGAGGTGTGGTTGGGTGAGTGGGTGGCCGTGGATCCCACGTTCGGACAGGTACCTGCGGATGCGGCGCACCTCCGCTTCATCACGGGCGGCCTCGCCAACCAGGTGGAGATCGTGCGGCTGATCGGCAAACTGGAGATCGAGGTACTCGAGTGACCAACGACATGGTGCAGCTGGAACGCGTGACGAAGCGCTACGGCCGGTTCACGGCCGTGGATGCCATCGACCTCGCCGTGCGGCGAGGCGAGATCTTCGGCTTCTTGGGTCCGAACGGCGCGGGCAAGACCACGACCATCCGCATGATCGCGGGCGTGCTGCAGCCCACGGCCGGGAGTATTCGCATCGGCGGCGATGATATGCTGCGGGATCCGGTCCGGGCGAAGCGCCGTATCGGCTACATTCCCGACCGGCCGTTTCTGTACGAGAAGCTCTCCGGCGGCGAGTTCCTGCGTTTCGTAGCTGGACTATGGGGTCGGGATGGCCGTGAGACCGAGGAGCATACGGACCATCTGCTCGAGATATTCGACCTGGCGGACTGGAAGCACGAGCTGATCGAGAGCTACTCGCACGGCATGCGCCAGAAGCTGCTCATCAGCTCGGCGCTCATCCACGAGCCGGAAGTCATCGTGGTGGACGAGCCGATGGTGGGCCTGGACCCGCGCTCGGCCAGGCGCCTCAAGGACCTGCTCAGGCAGTTCGTGCGCGATGGAGGCACCGTCTTCCTCTCGACGCACACGCTGGAGGTGGCCGAGGCCGTCTGCGACCGCATCGCCATCATCCATGGCGGGCGCATCGCCGCGCAAGGCACCATGGAGGAACTGCGCAGCTCCGTTGACCAGGGCCAGGCCCACCTGGAGGACATCTTCCTCACGGTGACCGGCGGCGACAAGGTGGCCGATCTGGTGGCGAGCCTGCGTCGCTCGGCCAGCGACAGCGACGAACCGAGGCGGACGGTACACTGGAACGTCGCGGCTCCACCAGCGCAGCGCGGCGACTCCCAGTAGCCATGGAAGCGGGAAGCTTGAGTCAGGTGACGCGGCCGCTGATCCAGCCGAGCCTGCTCTGGCTGGTCATGCCCAAGCTGCGGGCGAAGTGGAACCGCACGCGCACGGACGAGGGCCGCTACGTGAAGTTCTTCGTGCTCGGCTTCGTGGGCTTGTTCTTCTGGACGTTGGCCTTCGCGATCATCTTCCGCATGCTGCTCTACTTCCGTTCCGCTCAGGGGATCGGCGACGTGCTGGCGACCAAGCTGTTCGGGTTGGCGCTGCTGACGTTCCTGATGATCCTGCTGCTGTCGAACGTGATCACGGCGCTGTCCACGTTCTTCCTGTCACAGGATCTCGAGCTGCTGGCGGCGGCGCCGGTGGACGCGATTCGTATTTACGCGGTGAAGCTGGGCGAGACGATCGTGAACTCGTCCTGGATGGTCGGGCTCATGGTCGTGCCGCTCGTGGCGGCGTACGGAGTAATCTACAACGCGGATTTATCGTTCTACCTGATTGCTGCTGCCGTGCTGCTTCCGCTCGCGCTGATCCCTGCGGTCATCGGCTCGGCCACGACGCTCCTGCTCGTGAACGTCTTCCCGGCGAGGCGCACGCGCGACCTGCTCGCGCTCATCGGTTTGTTCGCCGCTGCGGGCGTGGTCGCGCTGTTCCGTTTCCTGCGTCCGGAGCGGCTCGTGCGGCCGGAAGAGTTCCGCGACCTCGTCGATTTCGTGGCCGTGCTGCGCACGCCCAGCTCGCCCTGGCTCCCGAGCGAATGGGCGTCCACCACCATCATGTCGGCGCTCACGGGCGGGGTCGAGTGGTTCCCGTTCTTGTTGCTCTGGAGCACGGCCGCGGCGTTCCTCGTCCTGGGATCGTGGCTGCACGCACGGTACTACGGCATGGGCTTCACGCGCGCTCAGGAGGGGGCGGAGCGACGAGCGGGCCGGACCAGGCGGCGCTGGGTGGACCGTGTGCTGCTGGGCGCCTCGATTCGCACGCGTGAGCTGGTCGCGAAAGAAGTGCGCGTCTTCTTCCGCGACACGACCCAGTGGTCGCAACTGATTCTGCTTGCCGTGCTGGTGATCGTGTACATCTACAATATTCGGGCGCTGCCGCTCTACACGGGCGAGCGCGTTTCCTTCTTCCTCATCCATATCGTGTCGTTCCTCAACCTCGGGCTGGCGGGTTTCGTGCTGGCCGCCATCGCCGCGCGCTTCGTCTTCCCAGCCATGTCCATCGAGGGGCGCATGATGTGGCTGCTGCGCTCGTCGCCGCTGGATATGCGCACGGTGTTCTGGTCGAAGTACTGGGTCGGGACCGTGCCGCTGCTGGCGGTGGCCGTGCCGCTCATCGTGACGACGAACCTCTTCCTCCAGGTCTCGCCGTTCTTCTTCGCGCTGTCCACGGCCACGATCATCGCGGCGACGTTCGCGATTTCCGCGCTGGCGCTCGGCTTCGGCGCGCTCTACCCACAGTTCGAGACCGAGAACGTGGCGGAGATCCCCACGTCGTTCGGCGGACTGCTCTACATGATGTCGGCGGCGATCTATCTGGCCGGGATCGTCGTGCTGGAGGCGTGGCCTATGTACCTCTTCCTGCAGGCTCGCTTCCAGGGCGTGCCGTTCGTGGCCGCGAGCACGGTGCCCTTGCTGCTCGGGCTCGGAGGCGCGGGGCTGCTGACCCTGCTGGCGGTGACCTGGCCGCTGCGCGCCGGGGTGCGCCGGTTCCGCACGCTGGAGTTCTGAATCGAGCGATCGACAATTGTCATTCCGGCGGAAGCCGGAATCCAGGTCCGTGAGCAACTGGTCATGCGCTGCGCCCTCTCGACGGCTGCAGGTAAGGACGCCACGCTGGCCCTTCATCGTGCACGCGCTTCCGGGCTGGAAGTCTCCCACGCGTTCAACCTCTACGATGGACCGAGCGGGCGGGTGCGGTTCCACGGCACCCGCCGGGAGCTGCTGAGCGCGTATGCGGATGCCCTCGGCCTCGAGCTGATTCAGCGGGCCACTTCCTCGTCTGAATTCGAGCCTGCGTTCCTCGGGGTCCTCGATGAGCTGGTGGCGCGCGAGATCGAGGCCGTCATCTTCGGAAACATCCATCTGGCCGATGTGAGGGCGTGGTACGAGACGCGGACGACCGGCCGGCGGCTGCATCACGTCGAGCCGTTGTGGGGTGATCCGCCCGGCACGCTGGCTCGCGAGCTGGTGGCACTGGGCTATCGCGCCACGATCGTGAGCGTCGATCTCGCGCAGGCTCGCGCGGAGTGGCTTGGCCAGGAGCTTACGGAGCCACTCATCGAGACCATGGAGCGGCACGGGATCGACGCGTGCGGCGAGAAAGGGGAGTACCACACGTTCGTGTGGGACGGCCCGGAGTTCCGGGCGCCCGTGGCGTGTCGACTCGGCGAGCGAGTCGAAAGGGAGGGTCATGCCCTCGTGGATGTGGAGCTGGCTGGTTAGCCGGTAGACAGGGGAGGAGTAACGCCGCAGATTGTAATGGAGTGGAAGAGGGGACCCAGGGACGCGCGGAGAGGAAGCGATGCTCGAACTGATACCCGGCGGTTACATCTTCTCGAACATCATCATCTGGGCGATCATTGGACTGGTGATCATCTCCACGAACATAGTCCCGATTCTGCTGACCATCGGCGCCCTGCTGATGGGCTACGAGACCATCACGGGCAAGCGCTAGCCTGGATGACCTGGCTCTACGTTCTCGGCGGCGTTCTCGCGCTGGGCATCGGGATCTACGTAGGGCTGGGTGCGCCGGGCATTCCGGGAGCGGAGGACCGCGTGCTTCCGCCGGGCCAACGCCGGCGCCGCCGCCGCATGTTCACGCCGTTCGACCTGTTTCGCCCACGGGAACGCCCCCCGCGCGCGCGTACTGGCCTCCTGCGCTAGGCCGGAAGCGGCCTCCGACAGCAGTCCACTCCCTCAGGATGCGACCTCGGCTGCTCCCCCATCCGCCGCTTGGTTCCCGATTCCGAACACGTTCGTCGGATCCACCGCGCGCTTGACGCTTGCCGCCCACTCCAGCGCGGCCGGCGACATGATGCGCGGGAGGAATCCCTGCCGGAGCTTGCCCACGCCGTGGTGGTGCGAGAGCGAACCGCCCGAACGCAGGATCTCGTCGCGTGCGCAGCGCTCGAGCTCGGCGAAAACCTGGGCGGGCCGCTCGACGCCTTTGTGATAGAAGGCAATGTAGAAGTAGATGCAGACGCCGGTCTGATAGATCTGCGTCACGCGACAGCTCACCAGCGGCTTGCCCGGAAGCACGCGCGCGGCGTGCTCGTCCGCCATCCTGCGCTTCACGTTCGTGCACAGCGCGAGCGCTTCACTCCACGGCACGGACGTCTCCAGCGACTCGCCCAGGATGTAGATGTTCATCGCGAAGTCGCGCAGGTAGGCGATGCTGAACGTGAGCCAATACCCTCGCCGGCCCGCGTCCTCGCCCGCGTGCAGAGCACCGTGGCGACGCGCGATCCGCCGCACGGACGCCTCCTGCGCCGCGACCTCGGCGCGCGTCCCTTCGTACAGCAGCGTGCAGGCGGCCATGCGCTCGGGATCGAAGCCGCGCAGCCGGGTCACGTAGAGCTTCTCCGCTCGGCGTCGCAGTAGGCTCCAACCGCGGGCTTGGGGCCTGAGGGTCTGGCTCATCTGGAACTGGTCGTTGTCCACCAGCCGCACGCTGGCCGGGAGCGCGCCCTGTCGCATCAGCTCGTACAGGAAGGCCAGGCCCGCCTCGAAGGTTGGGAAGAGGAGTGCGTCGTAGCGCTGTACCGCGGGGAGCGAGTAGATCTTGACGATCGCCCGGGAGACGATGCCGAGCGTGCCCTCGGAGCCGAACACCCAGCGCCGCGGGTCCACGCCCACGGATTCGCGTGGCGCCACGGCGGCGCGGGTCAGCGCACCGCGCGGGGTCACGACGTGCACGTCGAGGACCAGCTCCTCGATGTTGCCGTAGCGGTTCTTTTTCATGCCGCTCGCGTACGTGGCGACCCAGCCGCCCAGCGTCGAGAATTCGACGCTGTCGGGCTCGTGGCCCAACGTGAATCCGTACTCGGCGAGCTGCGTCTGGATGTGCCGCCCGACGGCGCCAGCCTGGATGCAGGCCATCAGGTTTGTCGGATCGATCCAGAGGATGCGGTCGAGCCGGCTCATATCGACCGCTACGATCGTGCGCTCCTCGTCAAGCGGGCAGCGCAGCGCCTCGGTCACGTTCGTGCCACCACCGTAGGGCACGAGGCAGACGTCGTGCCGCACGGCCGCGTCGACCAGCGCGCTGACGTCCTGTTCCTCCTCCGGGTACACGACCAGATCGGGCACGCGCCTGAGCCGCTCGTGCTTGATCGCGTACATCTCCTCGAGCGTGTGACCGTGGCCGTGGCGCAGCCGCACGATCGGGTCGGTCGAGATGGACCGCTCGCCGAGCAGTGCGCGCACCTCGCGCAGGAAGGCCGGATGCTCGCGCGGGGGCGGCACGTCAGGCGGATAGCTTGACGCCTGCCCATCGTCGTGCGCGAAATCGACGCCCAAGACTTTGCGGGTCCAGGGCAGGAGGTCGGGCAGCTCGTGGCCGCTGAGCGGATAGCGTGATCCGGTCAGCCGCACGCTCCCGTTGGGCAGCACCTGGAACGCGGAGTCCCGGAACCCCCAGACGTGCGCGCTCTCTTCGTCAGCGGCTCGGGCGGGCGCACGGCCCGGCACGATGCGGTCCCGGTTGTGGCCCGCTTGAGCGAGCGGGCTGGCTGTCGGTTCGGGCGCCGCGGGCTGTCCAGCCGACTTGACGTCCACAGCCCGGTCGAGATCGGTGCGAGTGGCCAGTCGAAATCTCCTGACGTTGCCGGGTGAGTGGGGTAGAAGACCGATGAAGAAGCCAACCGTCATTCCGGCGAAAAGCCGGAATCCAGAGTTCAGGTTGTGGCAACCGTGGGACACGGTGAGCATAGACGCCCGCCCGCGCACCAGCAAGACGCTGCCGCACGTCGCGCGCGGCCGCGGCCTGGATTCCGGCTTGCGCCGGAATGACGGTTTCTCATTGCCAATCGAGTCTGTCGTCCCTTGGCGCCATGACCAGCCGGGCGGCCGACGGGCTCTGCGGACGACCCTGGCCGGTTGACCAGGCACGGCGCCCGTGATACTTGTCACAGCCGCATGTCACGCATCGCCGACTACTACGCCGGCAAGGCCGTATTCGTCACCGGCGCGACCGGTCTCGTCGGGCGGGTCCTGGTCGAGAAGCTCCTCCGCGATGTCCCGCAGGTTCGGCGCCTCTACCTCCTGATCCGTCCGAAAGGCCGGAAGGTCGGCAGGCTTCGCTCGGTCGAGGAGCGCCTCGATGGCGACTTCCTCGCCTCGAGCCTGTTCGATACGCTGCGCCGCCAGAAGGGTGACGCCTTCCTGCCGTTCATCCACCAGAAAGTCGTGGCCGTCGAGGGCGACCTCGGCCGGGAACGCCTGGGGCTCAGCGAGGATTGGTACCGGACGCTCCAGGAAGACGTCCAGATCATCGTCAACTGTGCGGCGGTGGTGAAGTTCGATGCGCCGCTGGATGCCGCGCTCGAGCTGAACGCCCTGGGCCCGCTGCGGCTGCTCGAGCTGGCCCGCGGCTGCAAGCATCCGGTGATTCTCGTCCACGTCTCGACCTGTTACGTGAGCGGAGCACGCGCTGGCGTGGTCGCGGAAGCGCCACTGGACCACGGCCGCAGCGTCGCCTCGTCCGGCGAGACCCACGCCCGACCGTACGATGTGGACCGGGAGGTCCTGGCGCTGAAGGCCGTGATCGCGGGCATCGAGGCGCGGTCCCGGCGGCCCTGGCGTCGGTGGCTCTTTCGCTGGCAGGCCGGACGGCTCCGCGCTCGGCGAGGCCAGGATGGCGATGGGCGGGCGGCGGGCCACGAGCGCGTGCGACACGAATGGGTCGAGCGACGCCTGTGCGCCGCCGGGATTCGCAGGTCGCGGTGCCATGGGTGGAGCGACACCTACACCTTCACGAAGGCGATGGGCGAGCAGCTCCTCGCGCGGCACCATGGCGACATCCCGATACTGGTGCTCCGACCTTCTATCGTGGAAAGCACGCTGGAGCAGCCGGTGCCCGGCTGGCTGACCGGCATGCGCATGGCGGATCCTATCGTCATCGCGTATGGCCGTGGCCTGGTCACGGAGTTCCCCGGCGACGCCCGCGTCGTCCTGGACATCATTCCGGTCGACATGCTGGTCAACACGTTGCTGGCCGCCGTCCCGCGCGCGCACAGGCCCGGCGGGCCGTCCGTGTACCAGGTGGCGACCGGCAGCGAGAATCCCATTCTGCTCGGCACGTTTTCCGACCTGGTCAGCGAGCGCTACCGCGAGGACTCGTTGCAGACGTGGGACGGCCCGCCACGTGCGCTGCCCTGGTTCCGCTGGCTTCCGCCCGGTCCGTTCCTGCGTCGCCTGCGCTACCGCCTCGCGTGGCTGGGCGCGCTGGAGTTGCTGCCCGCCGGCATGGCGTGGACGCCGTGGGGAGAGAGGATGCGCAGCGCCCTCCGGTCACGGCGGGCGGCTCTCGCCCGCCTCCACCGTTACGCCGCACTGCTGATTCCCTACACCACGCTGCCGTGCCGCTACCTCAGCGCGAACACACGCCAGCTCTGGGAAGGATTGGATCCGCAGGATCGCGCTGACTTCAATTTCGACGTGATGTCCATCGACTGGGCACGTTACGTTCGCGACACCCACATCACCGGACTCAAGCGATACGTCCTGAAGCTGGCGCCGCGGGCGGATCAGCCGACGCCGGTGTCGCGGCGTCGTCACGGCAGCACGGCCTCGATAGCCACGAGCGCGAGCCCGACGATCGCGCCGAGCACGTAGCCCAGCCTCACGATCAGGCGCAGCTCGCGCTCGGTGACGCCGCGCACCAGCGCTTCCAGGCGCTCCATGGGGAATCCGATCACCTTGTCCTCGACGCGTGCCGCCACATCGATCTTCTGCACCACGGTCGGTACCTGGGTCTGGAGCCAGGCCCACAGCGGGTCGGCCAGCGCGGACTCGATGCGCTGCGCGGCATCGGCCGGCAGCCAATCCGCCGGCACACCGATGGGACGGTCGAGAATGGCGTTCTCGGCTCGGCGGGCGGCCTCGCGGTACAGGGCGAGAGCCTGGTCGCTGCGCGCCGCGATGACGACCCAGTGGGCCAGCCGCTCGGGCGAGATCCGCTCGAGCAGATCGCCCCACGTGCGTTTACCCGCGTGGCCCACGGCGTCCTTCAGCTTCTCGATCAGGAACGTGCGCGTCCCCGCGTCGCGCCCCAGCCGCAGCGCCCAGCCTACTACGGTCTTCTGCGCATCACGCACGCCCGCGTCCTCGGGAGCGCCCAGCACCGCCTGCACCGGCCGGCGCAGGAACTCGACGATCCCCTCGTTCACGCTGCGAGCCATCGCATCCTGGACGACCGGATCGCGTAGCATCTCGGAGAGGTGCTCGGCGCCGTCGCGCTCGATCGCGTTCAGGACGCGGTCGACCGTCTCCTCCGTGATGATCAGCTGGGCGACGATGCGTTGGTAGAACTTGAGGTCTCGCAGGAAGCGGTGCAGCAGCTCGTGGACCGCGGACTCGAAGCGGGCGCGGGCCCTCTCATCATCGAGCAGGCGGCCCAGCCGGTGGATCGCGAGCGGCAGATATCCCGCGATCGCCTTCTCGAGCGAGGCCACGAGGCCCACGGGCAACACCTCCTCGAACGTGCGGCTGGGTCGCAGCAGCGAGGCCGTGGCGCGCTCTACGTAATCGGCGACCGTGCGCTCGAATTCGTCGCTCTCGACGGCGTCGCCCAGCCAGGCTTCGACCGCCTTCGCGATGGCGGCTTCGCGCTCGGGCGTGAGCAGGTCGGCCACCGGCTCAGCGGCGATCGCCTCGGCCAGCTCTTGCGCGCGACGCTGCACCGCAGCCTCGAACTCGGGCGTCGCCAGATAGTCGTTGAACCGGGCCAGCGCTCGCTCGACCATCTCATCCAGGATGCGCTCCAGCTCCCGGCGGATCGGCGGCGACAGGATCTCGCGCAGCGAGCCGCGCTCGCGGAGCAGCATCTCGCCGATGAAGTCGCGCAGCCGCTGATCGAACGCGTCGCGGAACGCGCGATCCGCGAAGGTGCGCGCTAGATCGTCCGAGCTGAGGAGCTGGGTTCCGACGGTGCGGCCGATCGCGCGCGCCAGCCGGGCCTGATTCTTGGGGATCGCGCCCTGTAGCAGGCGCAGCGGCCAGCGTCCCACGCGCGGCGGCGAGTACGGATGGAACAGCATCCAGATGGCGATGGAGTTCGTGATGCCGCCAGCCAGCGCACCGAACACGATCGTGAGGATCGCTCTGGCCAGCTCGTCGGACATTCAGCAGATCGCTGACGCGCTACCGCTGGATGTGTCGGGCGATGCCGCGGACCTGCGCCGCCGCCGGCCCCACCCGAATCGAGCCGTATACCTCGATCAGTGCGTCGACCGGCAGCAGCGGCCCCGGACCGTCGCCGATCTCGATCTGCGAGCTGCGGCTCTCCAGCGTTCCTTCCACAGTCTCATCCTGGGTGATGAAGTGCCATGTTACCGGCACGTCGCGCCGCGCCTGCTCGACGGCTCGGACGCGGGTCCAGGTGACGCGCACGACAGGCCACTCCTGATCCTCATCACCCAGCCGCATCCAGCCGCGGTAACCGGAGTCGGCCGGCGTCGAAGCGTCGGCGTCGTCGAGCAACATCTGAAGAGTGTCGCCCGCCACCAGGAAGAGCCAGTCGCCCGGCGGCGGGTCAGCCACGGCGCGCGCGCGCGTCATGTCCACGAGCGTACCGCGCATCGCCTGGGCGGCTACGGCGGCATTGGCCCGGTGCACGCGGTAGAACTCTCCGCGCGGGCCCGTCCACTCGGTAACCGTCGCGCCGAAGGCCACCTCGAGATCGCGCGTGCCCTCCTTGTAGAGGATGCGCTCGAGCGCGTCCTCGGGACCCACCACCAGCCGCAGGCTGCGGTAAGGGATGACCCGCCAGGGAGTGCGCGTGGCCGGTGTGTGCCACTCGGCGTCCAGAAACGGGTCCCAGATTCCGCGCAGGGCCAACCACCCGCGCGCTTCGCGGTCCACTCGATCCACGGCGGTCTGGGACGTGAAAAAGATGGGGACCAGCACGGTCGTGTCGCCGCGAGACCCCACGAACGCGGTGCGGCGCTCGTAGATCCGCCCGGCGAGCACAGCGGCGCGGCTGCCCGCAGCGGGCGCCGGATCCTCTCCCGCGCCGGCCGGTGCGCCGTCGTCACCGCCGCAGCCGGCAACCGCGGCGAGCCACAGCGCCGACAGGGCGAAGGCCTCGCGGCAGCGGACGAGAGCGCGCATCGGTCGCTGTTCCGGAGCTAGCGGGTCGACACCCGACTACTGCGGGCCGGCGGAGCCGGGGGCAACATGTGCGCGGGCGAGGCGCTGATCGCGGTGTCGAGGCGGTGGCAGAAGCGGGCGATGCGGCGGGCGTTCACGCCCAGGTCAGCCCAACCCTTGCGCGACGCGGACGCCAGATCGACGCGCGTCTGACCGTTGGCATCGAGGGAGATCTCCACACGAATATCGTCCACAAAACGGAAGACGAGGGTCCGCGACTCGGCGTGAATCACGCCTTCGGTGTCATCCGCCTGCACGATACTCCAGCGCGGAAGTCTGCCGGCGGCCAGGCGTATCGCGGCGCGCCAGACTTCATCGAACGGGATCGCATAGGTCCGACCGCGCAGCCGTGGGTCCAGGTGCTCGGGGTGCGTCTCCACACGATTCTGGGTCAGCGCCCAGTGGAGCCGCTTGAGCAGCAGACTCACCGCCGGCCTCCGACCTGGAAGCGAATGGTGACGGTGGCCCGCACTGTGAGCGCTCCCGGCTCGACCGGCGTCGGCAGCGCGGCCGCCTGCACGCCCGCGCGCGCGTAGGCCTCGGCGAACAGCGGCGTGACGGCCGCCGACTCGGTTCTCGCCTCGAGCACGGGCCCCAGCTCGACGCCCAGCGCTCCCGCGATGGCCTGCGCTTCACGCCTTGCCTTCTCGACCGCCTGCCGCAGCGCTTCCTCGCGGTGCTCCGCCGGCTCCTCGAGATCGAAGGCGAGAGCGTCGACCCGATTCGCGCCCGCGGCGAGGCCACGGTCGATGAGCGTGCCCACCGAGTCGAGCGCGTGCATCGTGACCGTGATCTGGTTCAGGGCCCGGTACCCGATGACCCGTTGCTCCACGCGCTCGACATCGGGGCCGTACCGGTACTCGGGATAGAGCGTGTAGCCACGGGTCTGCACCCGGTCATTGGCTGCGACGGCCTGGCGCAGCGCGGTGAGCACGCGGCCCGTGCGTTCCGAGTTCTCGCGCGCGGCGGCCTCCGCCGTCTCCGCCCGGCTCTCGATGGCCAGCGTGATGCGGGCGATGTCCGGCGGCGCTTCCACCTCGCCCGTGGCCGTGACCTCGATGGCGCGTTCGGTCGCGGCCGCGGGCGGCGTCTGCACGGTCGGCGGCGAGGGTCGTGGTGGCGGGGACTGCGGGCCGCCCCCGGGGAAGCCCGGGCGCCGTGGTCCGGCCTGCAACGTGCAGCTCCACAGAGCCAGTGCGACGATGGCGGAAGACAGTATGCGGATCATGCCAGTCACTTTCGCGGGTTGTGCGCTATTTCTACGCCACGATGCCGGGGCGGGATCCGCCCGCGTTCGCGTCCTATGGTAGCCAGGAATGGTCATGGAGCCAATCGGATACTACTTTGGCCGCCCGATTACCGAGGTCCTCACGCAAACGCACATTGCGTGGGGAAAGGGCTACCGGGGGGCCGTCGGGAAAAGTCTACCGGCGGTCGCGGCGCAAACGTACGTTTGCGTGGCGAAAGGCGGCATGGAGGCAAGCCGTTGCGCTACCAGACCACCGATTTCGGCTATCTGCTCGTGCTCGAGCGCGGGGACGAGCTCATCCGCTCGCTCATCGAGTTCGCGCGTCATGAGGACATCACGGCCGCGGCGCTCGAGGGGCTCGGTACCATCGAACGCCTGGTGCTCGGTTTCTATGACCTCGAGATGGAGGATGGCGTGCGGGCGGAGTACGACAAGACGCTGGCCGTGGCGTCACTCGTGGGTACGCTCTCGCTGCTCGACGGCGAGGTTTTCCCGCACGTGCACGGCGTATTCTCGGACGGCACCTTCGCGACGCTCGGCGGACACGTGATCGAGGCCGTGACCTCACTGACGCTCGAGATCTCCGTGTACACTAGCGAAGGCTTCTTCGACCGCAGCTCCGTGGATTACTGCCACCTGAAGATGATCGCCCCCGCGGACTGACCGCGGGAAACGCTCCATGAAAGCGATCATTCCGATGGCCGGCTTGGGCACTCGCCTCAGACCGCTGACCCATACCACGGCGAAGCCACTGCTGCGCGTGGCCGGCAAACCGGTCATGAGCTACGTGCTCGACGATCTCCTGCCGCTCGGTGTACGCGAGATCGTGTTCATCGTCGGCTACTTACGCGATGTGGTGGAGCAGTACGTGCACGACGAGTATCCCCAGATCCGCGCCCACTTCGTGGAGCAGCACGTGCTGGACGGCACGGCCGGCGCGGTCAAGCTCGCGCAACCCTACGTGGACGAGGATGTGCTCATCATCTTCGTGGATACGCTCTTCGAGGCCGATCTATCGCTCATCGCCCGCAGTCCCAGGGACTGGGCGGGCATCATCTGGGTGAAGGAGGTCGAGGACTACCAGCGCTTCGGCGTCGTGCTCACGGATGCGGACGGTTTCATGACGCGCATCGTCGAGAAACCGAAGGAGCCGGTGTCCAGGCTGGCGAACATCGGCGTGTATTACATGCGGGACTATCGACTCTTCTTCGCGGGCGTCGACGCCACGATGGCGCGTCCCGCCGGACCCGGCGGCGAGTACTACCTCACGGACGCCTTTCAGTACATGATCGACCGCGGCGCGCGCATCCAAACGGCTCCCGTGCGCGGGTGGTACGACTGCGGCAAGCCGGAGACCCTGCTCGAGACGAACCGCCATCTGCTGGTGACGGGCCGCGGTCGCATGCCCGCTGCGACACCCGGCGTGAGCATCGAGGGGCCCGTGCGCGTCGAGGACGACGTCGTGCTGGAGGAGTCGGCGATCGGTCCGAACGTGACCATCGAGCGTGGAACCCGCGTCTCGCGCTCGCGCCTGCGCAACTGCATCATCGGGCCGGAGGCCGTGCTCGAAGAGGTAGATCTGCGCGATTCACTGGTCGGCGGGCGGGCCGTGGTGCGGAGCTTCAGTGGCCGGCTCAACGTCGCGGACGATTCGGAGGTGGTCGGGTAGGAGGTTGCGCGTGGCGCAGAGCCAGACTGGACGGGCCGGCGTGCGCGGCGAATGGGCCGAGTACGTCCGCCAGGCGGAGCTGCAGAAACGCGAAGTCACCGAGCTGGTCGCTCCGCTCTCGGAGGCTCGGCTCCACTGGCGTACGGCGCCGAACAAGTGGTCCGTGGGCGAGCACCTCAACCACCTGCCCAAGACCATCCGGCCGTATCTGGCGACCATCGACGCAGCCGTCGAGCAGGCCCGCGCCAGGGGGTGGTCGGGATCGGGACCCTACGCGCGTGGCGGGCGCATCGCCGAGTGGTTCGTGCGCAGCATGGAGCCGCCGGTCCAGACGAGGATGAAAACGCTCAAGCGCCTGGTCCCGCAGGCGAGGGAGCCCCGCGAGCGGCTCGTGGCGGACTTCAGCGCGGCGCAGGATGAGCTGATCGCCTGCGCGAACCGGGCCGCCGGCGTGGATCTCGGGCGAGCTACCCTGCGCTCGCCCTACCTCTGGTTGCTCAAGCTGACGGTGGACCAGGCGTTCCGCGTGATGCTCGCGCACAACCGCCGCCACATCTGGCACATCCGGCAGAT
>JACQVC010000482.1 GCA_016209995.1 Gemmatimonadota bacterium | reverse complement strand
GCTCGATCGAACGCCGCTGCCTCCGCGGCCGTGGGGGCACCCACGTCGGCCAGCCCGAAAACCGGCCTGTTCCTCACGGATGGGCGGTCGGTTGGAAGTGAACTACTAGCGGGCGCCGCCTACTTGTAGCTCTGGCCGATCGTTCGACCGAAGGTGATTTCCCCGTTGTCGATCCGGATGTTGAACCCGCACTCGGGATTCGAGCAGACCCACGCTTTGTAGCGAATCGGCGCTCCCTCCCGCCCGTAGTCCGAGAGAGGAATCAGACAACCCCGGTCACACTTCAGGCATTTGGGGAACCCAGGTTCTTCCGCCATGGTCAACCCCTCCCATCATCGTGGAAGCTTCGACACGCGCCCCCCGCACCCGTCGCCCGGAAGACCCTCGCACAGCGGCAGGCGCCAGCCGCCCGCGAAGAATGCCGACGCGAAGCCCCGGCGTGATCCGGGGATTGCGAACGACGCGCCGATGCGACGGAAGAGAAATCGCCACGAACCCGGTGAGACCTCTAAATAAGTCGTTGAAGAACTCGGCGACAGGTAGACGCTGGGCCAGTGTTCCGAGTCCTCCGACTCGTGACCTTACGATGAGAGCCCCGCCCCCCAAGGGTAGTTGTCCTCGAACGCTTCCTCGAAATCGTACACGTCCCTGAAGTCATTCAGACTGTCGGTCTCCTCTTTGATCAAGATCCCGCAGTCGACGAGCGCAAACACGATACGACCGAGGTCCTCCGTCCGATGAATACCCCAATGCTCCAAAACCGTGCGGGCCAGGGGTCCGAACTCGTCGATCGCCAGGTCGCGAGCCCCGTTGGCCAGCTCCGTGCCCGTGATGTGACGGGGCGCCGACAGACGCTCGAGCACGGACTGCAGCGCGGCCAGCACGAAAAGGTAGGCCTTCTCGTGATAGCGCGGGTGCCGCTCCTTGAGCCCGGCCAGTACTTCTTCGGCTAGCGGTGAGTCACTCATGGCACGCCGACCAACTCCTCGTACAACGGATACTGCTCACACATCTCCGACACCTCGCCGCGCACCCGCTCGACGAGCGCGCCGTTCTGCGGGTCATTGAGCACCTCGCCGATCCAGTCGCCGATCTGCCGCATCTCCGGCTCTTTGAGCCCACGGGTCGTGACGGCCGGCGTGCCGATGCGCAGGCCCGAGGTCACGAACGGCGACCGGGTCTCGCCGGGCACGGTGTTCTTGTTCACGGTCATGCCCGCACGCTCGAGCGCACCCTCGGCGTCCTTGCCCGTCAGGTCGCGCGCGCGCAAGTCCACGAGCAGCAAGTGATTGTCCGTTCCGCCGCTCACAAGATCGAACCCGCGCTCGAGGAGACGGCCGGCCAGCGCCGCGGCGTTCGCGACGATCTGGCGAGCATAGACCTTGAACTCGGGGCTCTGCGCCTCCTTGAGGGCCACGGCCTTGGCGGCGATCACGTGCATGAGTGGCCCGCCCTGCATGCCCGGGAATACCGTTTTGTAGAAGACCTTGTCATGGGCCTCCCGGCAGAGAATCATGCCGCCACGCGGCCCGCGCAGCGTCTTGTGCGTAGTCGTGGTCACGACGTCGGAATGCGGTAACGGGCTGGGATGGAGACCGGTCGCCACGAGTCCCGCGATATGCGCCATGTCCACGAGAAAGAAGGCCTCGATCTCCCGGGCAATCTCGGCCATCACCTCGAACTCGATGATGCGCGGGTAGGCGCTCGCGCCGGCGATGATCATGCGGGGTCGCTCGCGCAGCGCCAGCTCGCGCAGCGCCTGGTAGTCGATGCGCCCGTCCTCCTCGCGCACTCCGTAGGGGGCGACCTGGAAGAAGCGACCGCTGAAGTTCACGGGCGAGCCGTGCGTCAGGTGGCCGCCGTGGCTGAGGTTCATCCCCAGGATCTTGTCGCCCACGTTCAGCAAAGCGAAGTAGGCGGCCATGTTCGCCTGCGCGCCTGAGTGCGGCTGCACGTTGGCGTGCTCCGCCTGGAAGAGCTGACAGGCGCGCTCGCGCGCCAGGCTCTCGGCCACGTCTACGAAGTCGCAACCACCGTAGTATCGCTTTCCCGGCAACCCCTCCGCGTACTTGTTCGTCATTACCGAGCCCATGGCCTCGAGCACGGCGCGAGACACGAAGTTCTCGCTGGCGATCAGCTCGAGCTGCGTCGCCTGACGCCGGATCTCGGCCTGGATCGCCTCGTAGATCTCGCGGTCTGTTTCGTACAGCGCACCCGCCATGGGCATGCCTCTCTGGCGTATTCGTACCCGGCCGACCGACAAGCCTGGCCGGTATTGGAATGTTAACCGTCTCGTCGGGTACCGTCGAGAGTGAGGGCTGTTCAAAGAGAACGCGGCGCCATCTCCGTCATTCCGGCGCAAGCCGGAATCCAGACTTGTTCCGTAGCCGCCGGCTTGAAACCGATGCGGGTGCCCGTTCGTAGGTCTGCACATGACCGGGACCCTGATCGTTTCATTGCTCGGCGGGTTGCTCACGGCCGGCGCACCGGTTGCGCAGACCGTGCGGGACGCCGCGCAGTCCGCCGGCCAAGGCGTCCGACCACCACAGCCGACGTCGTCCTACGTGCTCGAGGCGGCGCGGGCCACGCCGGCTCCCGAGATCGACGGCCGCCTCGACGATGCCTCCTGGGCCAGCGCAACTCCGGCCTCCGGCTTCCTCCAGATGGAACCCAACGCCGGCAGCCCGGCGTCCCACCGCACTGAGGTGCGGGTGCTCTACGACAATGACGCCATCTACGTGGGCGCGCGCATGTACGACCCGCAGCCGGACTCGATTGCGGCTCAGCTCATGCGCCGGGACGGAGACGGCTACTCGGACTGGTTTCACGTCGGCGTGGACAGCTACCACGACCGGCGCACCGCGTTCGTGTTCGGGGTGAACCCACGCGGCGTGCAGCGCGACTTTGTCATCTACAATGACAACCAGGAGGATGGGAGCTGGGATGCAGTCTGGGAAGCGGCAGCCGTGATCGACTCATTGGGTTGGAGCGCGGAGCTTCGCATTCCGCTCTCGCAGCTCCGGTTCGACGGCGGCGCCGACGCATCCCTGGGTGAGCGCACATGGGGGATAGACTTCCAGCGTGAGGTCGCGCGGGCAGGTGAAGAGTCCCTTTGGGCGCCCATCTACCCCAACTCTCCGGGGATCGTCTCGCTGTTCGGCGAGCTCACCGGCCTGAGGGGCCTGAGCCCGCCGAAGCGTGTCGAGATCGTGCCGTACACACGGGCCAGCGCAACTCGCGCGCCGGGCGAAGCCGGCGATCCCTTCCACTCCGCTACGGACCTGGCCGGTGCCGCCGGAGCCGATGTGAGGCTCGGCCTCGGCTCGAATCTGACGCTCAGTGCGACCGTGAACCCCGACTTCGGCCAGGTCGAGGCGGACCCGTCGGTCGTCAACCTGACGGCGTTCGAGTCGTTCTTCCAGGAGCGGCGTCCGTTCTTCGTGGAGGGCAACGAGATCTTCCGCTTTCCCATCCATCCCGGTGATGATCAGAGCCAGCAGCTATTCTATTCGCGCCGTGTCGGCCGCAGCCCGCAGGGCTCGGTGCCCGACGAGGCCGAGTACAGCCGGGGGCCGGAGGCTACCACAATCCTGGCCGCCACCAAGCTCTCGGGGAAAACAGAAGGTGGATGGTCGATCGGCGTCCTCGATGCGGTCACCTCGGCCGAGCACGCGCGCTATGTCGATGACCGAGGAGTCGAGGGCCGGACTCGGGTCGAGCCGCTGGCGAACTACCTCGTCGCCCGCGTGAAGAAGGACTTCCAGGAGGGCAGGAGCGGTGTGGGTACCGTCTTCACGGCGACCAACCGTGAGATCGCTGACGAAGGGCTGAGCCACCTGCGCAGCGCCGCGTACACCGGCGGCGTGGACGTCCATCACCGCTTCCGGGGCGGAAACTACCAGGTGCAGGCCTGGCTCGTGGGCAGCCACGTCCGCGGCAGCGAGGACGCCATCGCGCGGGCGCAGCGCGCCGCGGCCCGCTACTTCCAACGGCCGGACGCAGACCACCTCCGCTACGACACCACGCGCACGTCTCTGAGCGGCCACGCAGCCAGCTTGATGCTGGCAAAGATCGGCGGCGGACAGTGGCGCTGGGGCGTGGGCGGCATGTCACGCTCACCCGGATTCGAGGTGAACGATCTGGGCTTCCAGCGAGAGGCGGACCTGGCCGTGCAGTTCGGGTTCCTCAGCTACCAGAGTTTCCGCGCAGGCCGGGTGTTCCGCCGCTGGAACGTCAATCTGAATCAGTGGAGCGCCTGGAGCTTCGGCGGAGATCGCTTCGAGACGGGTGGCAACGTGAACGGCGGCTTCGAGCTGGCCAACTTCTGGGGCGGGCACGGCGGCGTGAACCGGCAGTTCGAGGCGCTGTCCACCGGAGCCCTGCGGGGCGGACCCGCGATCGTCCAACCCGGGAAGACAAACGTTTGGCTCGGCCTCTACACCGACCGGCGCAAAGCGGTGCGCGGCGACCTGAACGCGAACGTTTCGTTCGAGGACGAGACACCGGGCCGTGAGGTATCGCTCAGCCCTGGCGTCACGATCCGGCCGTCGCAGCAGCTCGAGCTGTCGCTGCGGCCGTCCATCGCCTGGAGTCTGAATCCCTGGCAGTACGTCACGCAGAGGGAGGCGGATGGCGGCAAACACTACGTGTTCGGCCGGCTGGATCAGACCACCGCTTCTTTGACAACGCGGCTTGCGTACACCCTCACGCCGACCCTGTCGCTCGAGCTGTACGCCCAGCCGTTCATCAGCGCCGGTGACTACACCGACTTCCGCGCGGCCGACCAGCCGCGCGCCGAGCGTTTCAGCGACCGCTTCCGCGCGTACCAGGAATCCGAACTCGGATACGACCTCGCGCAGGAGCGCTACCGGGTGTTGCGTGGGGATGCCAGTACCCAGTTCACGTTCAAGAACCCGGACTTCAACCTCCGGCAGCTCCGCTCGAACGTCGTGCTGCGCTGGGAGTACCGCCCCGGCTCGACGCTCTTCGTCGTCTGGAGCCAGGCGCGCAGCTCGTCCCAGCTCGACGGCCCGTTCGACCTCAGCCGCGACGTGGACCGACTGTTCGGTGCCGACGGCACGAACGTGCTCTTGGTGAAGGTGAGCTACTGGCTCGCGGGTTCGCGGGTTAGTTCCCAATCGGACATGGCGACGGGGGTGG
>JACQVC010000481.1 GCA_016209995.1 Gemmatimonadota bacterium | reverse complement strand
GGCCGGCCAGGTGCGTATTTCCTGGCTGCATGACCTCGGGCAACAAGCCGCGGAAACCGCGCGCTCGGCCACCGTCGGGGATTCCACGGGGTTCGGGCGGTCCCGGCAGCCCACGGGGGCGGTCGCGACGAACGTGGCGCCCCTGTCCCCCCATCCTGATCAGCGTCCACCCTGATAAGGCATACACGCGGCTTGGAGAGCCAAGATCTCCCTCGACGCCTCGGCACCTTCGATTCGATCATGATGATGATCGGCATCGTGATCGGGTCAGGCATATTCCTCACTACGGGGATCATGGCCCGAGAAATCCCTTCGGCTCCTCTCCTCCTCCTGGCGTGGGGGGTGGGGGGCCTTCTGACCCTGGCCGGGGCTCTTACCTTCGCCGAGCTGGGCGCCGCCATGCCAGAGGCCGGCGGTCAGTACGTCTACCTGAGGGAGGCGTACGGCCATCTGTGGGGGTTCCTCTTCGGCTGGATTCTTTTTCTCGTCTCCATGGGCGGCTCCATCGCCGCCCTGGGCGTGGGGTTCGCCGAGTACGTGGGGCATTTCTTCCCTGGCATCTCCAGCGCCAACATCCTCGTCACTCTTCCCTTGATGACGCTGGGACTCCCGTTCCGCATCTCCTTCTCGGCGGTTCAGCTCCTGGCTTTGGCCGTAATCCTCGTGCTCTCGGCCTGCAACTACGTGGGGGTCGGATACGGAAAGGGGATCCAGAACGTTGTGACGGTGATAAAGATCGCCACCCTCCTCCTGTTCGTTCTCCTGGGCCTTTCCATCGGCAGGACCATCCCGGTGGACTTTACCCTCAACCCCCAGGCCATCCCTCCGCTGGACCTGGCCATGGGGTTCGGCGTCGCGCTGATCGCCATCTCCTGGGCCTTCGACGGCTGGAACAACATTACCTACATCGCGGGTGAGATTCGGCACCCGGGCCGGAACCTCCCCCTGGCGCTGGTTGCGGGGACCGTTGTCATCACGGGCCTCTACCTGCTCGTGAACTTTGTCTATCTCTCGGCTCTCCCGGTGGACGAGATGGCGGGCGTGGTGCGCATCGCCGAGCGGACGTCCACAGCCCTCTTCGGGCGCGCGGGAACCGGCCTCATCTCCGCCGCCGTCATCGTGTCCACCTTCGGCGCTCTGAACGGGGCCATCTTCGTGGGGCCACGGGTCTACTGGGCCATGGCCCGGGACGGCGTCTTCTTTCGGCGGGTGGCCGAGGTGCACCCTCGGTTCCGCACGCCGGGAGCGGCCATCGTGGCCCAGGGCGTCTGGTCAGGTCTGCTCACCCTGACTGGTACCTACGAACAGCTCTTCACTTACGTGGTGTTTGTCTCCCTCATCTACTGGATCGCCGCCACTGCCTCGGTCTTCGCGCTCAGGCGCAAGTTCCCGGATCTTGCCCGCCCCTACCGGACGTGGGGTTATCCGGTGGTTCCCCTCTTGTTCATCGTGGCCACGGCGGCGATCCTGCTGAACACGCTCGTGGCCAGACCCGTGGAGTCTCTGGCAGGCCTGGGTATCGCTGTGGCCGGCGTGCCGGTGTATTTGTACTGGAGGCGGCGGAGCGCCGGCACATGAGCGTCCCTCTCTTCCACGGGAAGCGCCCTATGGAGTTCTCGACGCCAGGGCGGAGCCCCACGTCATGTTGAGAAACGAGGGAGACCGGCTCACCCGCGTCATTGTCTGCACGCCGCGCGAGGAGTACTTCGAGGTCCGCGACCTCGAGGCCCAAAACATGAACGAGGTAGCCGACCCGGTCCGGGCCGTCGAGCAGCACGACGGACTCAAGGCGCTCATGAAGACCTTCGGGGCCGAGGTCATCGATGTCCCGGAGCTTGCCGACCATCCCAACTCGGTCTTCACCCGGGACGTGGCGCTCTGCACTCCTGCGGGGTATGTGGAGCTTCGCATGGGACTCCCCGCCCGCAGGGGCGAGGAGGGCTGGATGGCGGGGATCCTCGACTCCCTTGGCGTGCCCGAGGTGGGCATGATCGAGCCCCCCGGTACCGTGGAGGGCGGCGACGTGATTCTGGCCGGATCCGTGGCCTTCGTCGGGACCTCGCAGCGGACGAACGAAGAAGGGGCCCACCAACTCTCGACGATCCTCCGGACGATGGACTACGAGGTCCGTAGCCTGGCCCTCGGCGACAGCTACCTTCACCTCGGCGGCGCCATGAGCGCCATCGGGCCGGACCAGCTCGTGTGTTGCGCAGACGTCTTTCCCCCGGGCTTCTTCGACGGCTTCGCTGTCGTGCAGGTTCCCCACAGGGGCCAGCGGCCGTCCGTGGCTAACGTAATCTGTCTGCGGGAGAATCAGGTCATCGCGAACGCCGCCGAGAACATGGAGACCATCGCGATCCTGGAGGCGAACGGCGTGACGGTCCATCGCCTCGACCTGTCCGAGTTCAGAAAAGGTGCCGGAGGACCCACGTGCATGATCCTCCCGCTGCAGAGGGTCCCTGAAGAAGGGGGCTGACGGTCGAGGTATTTCGAGTCACCCGCTTGTTGCGCTCGGAATACTGAACGGGACCTCCGCCCAGCCAGACCGGGTCTACCACGGCACTCCGCGCGCGCTCGTGGTCGAGCAGTGTCTACCACCTGACGAGTTGGCGCAACAGCGACCTTGCTGCCGGGTCGAGGGCGCTGCTACGTTGCTGGATCGAGATGACGGTTTTGTCGCCCGATTCGCACCAGAGAGAGGAACGAGTCCGCGCTTTTTTCCAGCAGCCGGACCGCTATCTCGGCAAGTCGTTCGTGGTCAGGGTGCGCCAGCGGATCGTGCGCGACCTGCTCGGCGACCTGCGCAACCAGCGCATCCTCGACGTCGGTTGTGGCGACGGGCGCGTCTCCATGCCAGCTCGGATATGCCCCGCGGTGCCAGGTCGAGGATGAATAGGCGATGGCGCAGACCCGCCGGCGAGTAGCGCAACTTCCAGCGTCACGTTTCAGCCTTCCTGACGTGGGATGCGTTGGCCTGCCAATGTGATGTCCTGGTCAGGTAAGACCCGCAGGGGCCCCCTGAGGGCGGCTATTCCTCGGCCAGTGGGCTGTAGCCACCCAAGTGGTTCTCACCGACCTACACCATGTTCATGCTCCGTGAGTTCGGGGTGCCGTCCGGACGCTGGACTTCCATCCAGCGAGGCGGCTATATTGTTTCGGCGTTGATTGTTGCGCGTGCTGGGCTGCCGGGCAGACGGGCGGTGGGATATGCGGAGGCTTCCGTCGGGCGGCAGGCTGCGGGGAAGGGCCGTGAACGCCGCATTTCACCGCCGTCGGGGTCCAGCCTGCCGTGCACCGGCGTACTTAGATCGAACTCGTGATCCGCGGGATACCGATGTGAAAGCTCTACGACCGGTCCTATTCGGTCTGCTGCTCGTTTGGTCTCTCTCCGCGATGGCGTACATCGATCCCAACGCGGGCGGCTTCCTGTTTCAGGTGGTCTTTCCCATACTCGCCGCCGTCAGCGCAAGTTTGGTCGTGCTCCGACAAAGAATCGGCCTCTGGCTTTCACGGCTGCGTCGCAGGAAGTGAGGTCGTGGCCGCCCTGCCCGCGCCGCTGCTGAGCCGCGACGCCACCATAGCGTCCACGCCTGTACCTTCGCCTTCTCCACGTCCCGTAGCGCCATGAGCAGCAGCGACCGCGATGCTCCGACGGTCGCCGGGAGCGCGACGGTTCTGGTGGGCTGCGTCTCGTCGTGCGTCGCCATGCTGTTCGTGTTGGACACGCTGTATCGGCTCGACAGCATGCTCAAGGCGATGGCGCCGTATGACGTGCTCGTCAGCACTGTGACGGCCTTCCTGATCGTCCTTGTCGCTGGAGGGCTGCTAGTCCTCGCGGGTCTGGGCGCCGTGCTGCTCGTTGGGCCGCTGCGGTCGAACTTGCTAACCCTGGTCATGTGGCTGGCGCTGGTCTTTCTGGTACTGATCTTTTGTCGGGGGCTGCTGGAGTGGTTGCATCAGGTATCCGGTGCTGACGCTCGGGTACTCGAGACGTGGGTCTACTCGTGGTTGGGAATTCGGATTTCTCCCGGTGTCTGGCGGTCGTTCTTCTATGTTTCTGTGGTGGCTGTCGTGTGTGTTTACCTGTTGAAGGCGGAACGTTTACACGCCGCCTTCGCGGCCATCGAAGGAATGGGGAAGGCTTTGGCGCGGGCGGCACTCTTTATGGCCGTGGCGGCGGTAGCATTCGTCGGCTACCACATGGTCTCGGGGCGATCAGGGAGAAGTTCGCCGGTGTGCGCAACCCGCTTCCAGACCTCTGGCGGAACGTGGAGAGACGCGGCGACGCGCGATCCCCAGCCGGACATTGTTCTCGTGACCTTCGATGCTCTGACCGCGCGCGACATGTCGCTCTACGGGTATCGGCTGCTCACGACGCCGGGGTTGGAACGCCTGTCAGGCGAGAGCCATGTGTACGAGAGCGCGATTTCGGTTGCCAACTGGACCAAGCCGAGTACGGTCAGCATCCTGACCGGACAGTATCCCCACCATCATGGTCTGGTCAGCACCTTCAGGGATGCAGTCGCGTTAGGAAACTCCGACAGGACACTACCGGCCCTGCTCCGGGAGAT
>JACQVC010000475.1 GCA_016209995.1 Gemmatimonadota bacterium | reverse complement strand
TTGGCTCCGTTCATCGAGCGCAGCGTGCGCGAGGCGGAGAGCGCGGGCGCCGCTGCGGTCATCCTGGACATTGACACGCCGGGCGGGCGAGTGGATGCGGCCGAACGCATTGCCGATGCGTTGAGCGATGCCGCTGTCCCCGTGTATGCCTATGTCAATCGGCGCGCATTCTCGGCCGGCGCGCTCATTTCCCTGGCCACGCAGCGCATCTACATGCGCTCCGGCGCCGTCATCGGCGCCGCGACACCGATTGTTGGAACCGGTGAGAAGGCGCCTGAGAAGATCGTGTCGGCCATGCGCAGTGAGATGCGGGCCCTCGCCGAGGCGCGCGGACTAGATCCCCGCATCGCCGAGGCCATGGTCGATGAAGACATCGAAATACCCGGTGTGGTCGAGCGGGGGAAGCTGCTGACGCTCACGACGGAAGAAGCGGTGGAGCTGGGGTACGCCCGCGCCGCCGAGGAGTTGGACGACGTGATGCGGGACATCGGAGTCGCCGGCGCTCCGGTCGTGTCCGTCGAGGTAAACTGGGCGGAGCGGCTGGTGCGGTTCCTGTCCAGTCATCTGGTTGCGCCGCTCCTGCTCAGCCTGGGCTTCATCGGCCTTTTGATCGAGCTGAAGACACCTGGTTTCGGGCTCGCCGGCGGCGCCGGCTTGCTGGCCCTGGCGCTCTTCTTCGGCTCGCACTGGCTGATCGGCCTGGCGGGCTGGGAGGAGGTGATCCTCTTCGCCGCCGGCGTGATCCTGCTCGTCGTCGAGATCTTCCTCATTCCGGGGTTCGGCTTGTTCGGGCTCGGCGGGATCGCCGCGCTGCTGGTGAGCATCTTCTTGAGCCTCATCGGGAATTTGCCAACCACGCAGGAGCTGGCCGGAGCCTCGCTGGTGCTATCTACCACGGTTATCGTCTTTCTCGTGACGGCCTGGGCGCTGTTGCGCAGCCTGCCACGGAGCGTGCGGCTGGCGCGTTCGGGCATCCTCCTGGACACCGAAGAGAGCCGGGAGACGGGCTACCTCTCGGCGTCGCCTCGCCGTGACCTGGTGGGTACGACCGGCGTCGCCTTCACCGACCTGCGTCCCTCGGGCACGGCCGTATTCGGTGAAGAGCGGGTCGACGTCGTGTCGGAGTCCGAATGGATCGAAGCGGGTACGCCCATCCGCGTCGTCCAATCCGAAGGGTATCGACACGTGGTGCGGCCCGCCGAGAAGTCGTCGTGACTCTAGCGCGGCCGGGCCTCTGCGCGGAGCCGTCAGATGATTCGGGGCCGTCTGGAGTAAGCCAGCAAACCGAGCGGAAAAGGAGGAGGGGATCATGGAAGGGCTAGCCTTCGGGTCGCTAGCGCTCGTCGTCGGGATCGTCGCCCTCGTTTTCTTCCTGGCCTGGGCGATTCCGCTCCGGCTGTGGGTGGAGGCGTTCTCCGCGGGCGTGCATATCGGGCTGTTCTACCTCGTGGGGATGCGCCTGCGCAAGGTGAATCCACCGCTGGTCGTGCGTCCGCTGATCTGGGCCAGGAAGGCCGGGGTTCAGCTCGGCGTGCAGGAGCTGGAGGCCCACTATCTGGCCGGCGGTGATGTCCCGCGGGTCGTGCGGGCGCTCATCAGCGCGGATAAGGCGAACATCGAGCTCTCGTTCAAGCAGGCGGCGGCTATCGACCTCGCCGGCCGGGACGTGCTCGAGGCCGTACAAGTGTCGGTCAACCCGAAGGTGATCAACACGCCGCGGGTCGCCGCCATGGCCAAAGATGGTATCCAGCTGATTGCCATCGCGCGCGTAACCGTGCGTGCGAACATCAAGCGCCTCGTCGGCGGCGCGGGGGAGGACACGATCCTGGCCCGCGTCGGGGAGGGGATCGTCTCCACGATCGGCTCGGCCGAGTCCCACAAGGCCGTGCTTGAGAACCCCGACAACATCTCGAAGACGGTGCTTGCGAAAGGCCTCGACTCCGGGACTGCCTACGAAATCCTGTCCATCGATATTGCGGATGTGGACGTGGGGAAGAACATCGGCGCGGAGCTCCAGATCGACCAGGCCGAGGCGGACAAGCGCATCGCCCAGGCGCGCGCGGAAGAGCGGCGGGCCATGGCGGTGGCCGTGGAGCAGGAGATGCGGGCCAAGGTCCAGGACATGCGCGCCCACGTGATCGAGGCGGAAGCCAAGATCCCATTGGCCATGGCCGAGGCGTTCCGCGATGGGAACCTGGGGATCATGGACTACATGCGCTACCGCAACGTTCAGGCCGACACCTCCATGCGTACGGCCATCGCGGGTGGTGACGAGAGGCCGGAAGACGTGACGGAGTAAGCTGAGTGGACCCGTTCCAGCTTCTGATCATCGCGATCATCATCTTCCTTTCGCTGCTGGAGGGGATCGCCGGACGGCGGCGAAAAGCCCAACGCCCGGGGAGCCAGCGGCCGACTCCGCGCTCCGAGACGACTCGGCCTGTGGAAACCGCGAAACCGGAACCCAGCGGCGGTCCCACCTCCGCGGAGGACCTCGTTCCGGATGACCTCTGGGCCGTGCTCACGGGCGAGCAGCGTGCGCCGCGCGAGGAGCCGGCGGGCCGAGCGGAGCCCCTGGAAGCACCGACTTGGGAGAGAGCGGCCGAGGAGACCAGCCGCGACGCTCTCCCGGAGGCCATTACCCTCGAGCGAGTCGAAGCTCGGCCACAAGGCCGGGCCGAGGGCGAAGCCCAGAGCGCCGAGATCGAAGGGCGGCCGCGTCCGCTCGACGTGGTAACCCCGCGCGAGTCGCTGCCCCGCGCCGACCGCGTCCGCAGGCCGAGCCCGGTGCGCCCGGTCCCGCGGGATGTGGCCGCCAAGGATCGTGCGAAGCGCGAGCTCGAGCGCAGAGCCAGAGAGCGCAGCGCGCTAGGCGCCCAGCTCGAGGCGACGGTGCAGGCAAAGATGCAGGCGGCCGTGGAGGAGGCGGAAGCGGAGGGGCGCCACCTGGCGTTGCATGAGCGCCTGGCGCCTGCGCTGGCGGCTCAGCCGCGTAAGGTAGTCCCGACGGCCCGTGCCGCGGCCCTCGTAGCGGCTCTGCGGCAACCGGCTGATCTGAGGCGCGCATTCATCCTGAAGGAGGTCCTCGACGCCCCGGTCAGCCTGCGGGAACACATGGGGCCGGGTTGGAAGTAGCTACCCCGCTACCCCCCCATCTTCCGCAGCACCGTCTGTAGAATCCCGCCGTTGCGGTAGTACTCGACGTCTACGGCGCTGTCCAGCCGAGCGACGGCGTCGAATTTCACAACTTTTCCGTCTTCCGGATTCCGGGCAGTCACCTGAACGGTAGCGAGCGGCCGCAGTCCGCTGGCGATGCCCTCGATGTCGTACACCTCGTGTCCGGTCAGCCCCAGACTCGCCGGCGAATCCCCGTCCTGGAACTGCAACGGGAGGACACCCACCCCGACGAGGTTGCTGCGGTGGATCCGCTCGTACCCCTGAGCGAGTACGGCGCGCACGCCCAGGAGCCCCGTGCCCTTGGCCGCCCAATCCCGGGAGCTTCCGGCTCCGTACTCTCGTCCGGCAATCACGAGCAGGGGAATCCCTTCTTGCTGGTACCGCATCGCCGCGTCGTAGATCGACAGGACCTCGTCCGTCGGGAAGTACGTCGTGTAACCGCCTTCTCGGTCCTTGAGCAGTAGGTTCCGGATGCGCACGTTGGCGAACGTGCCCCGCATCATCACCTCGTGGTTGCCTCGCCGCGCGCCGTACGTATTGAAGTCCACCGGCTTGACGCCGCGCTCGATGAGGTGGCGGCCCGCGGGCCCATCCTTGGCAATGGCGCCGGCCGGCGAGATGTGGTCCGTGGTGACCGAGTCACCGAGCAGAGCCAAAACGCGAGCGGCCTGGATGTTATCGAGCGGGGTCGGCTCGGAAGACATCGCCTGGAAGAAGGGAGGCTCCTGGATGTACGTCGAATCCGGATCCCAATCGTAGAGACTGCCCTCGGGGACGGGCAGGTTCTGCCAGCTCTCGTCGCCGTCGAACACTTGCGCGTACCGCTCGCGAAACATCTCCGGCCTCAGCGCTGCGGATACTGCGGATCTGACCTCTTGCGGGGTTGGCCAGAGGTCTCGCAGGAAAACGGGCTCCCCCGCGCGATCGTGGCCGAGTGGCTCGTGCTCGAGGTCGATATCCACGCGGCCCGCGAGAGCGAATGCGACGACGAGCACCGGCGAGGCCAGGTAGTTGGCGCGCACGAGAGGGTGGATGCGCGCTTCGAAGTTGCGGTTTCCGCTCAGGACCGCGGAGACGACCAGCCCGTT
>JACQVC010000474.1 GCA_016209995.1 Gemmatimonadota bacterium | reverse complement strand
CGGCCGCGGCTTCTGGATCCTCGATGACGTCACGCCGCTGCGGCAGCTTAGCAACGAGGTGCTCCGCTCGAGCGCCCACCTCTTTGCGCCACGGCCGGCCTACCGCTTCAACACGGTCGCGGCGCCCGTCGCCGTACCCACGTCGGCGGACGGCTTCGATCCCGAGTACGGGGCAGCCATCAACTACTACCTGGCAGACGCGCGTCCAGGTGGCGTCACCGTCCGCATCGCGGACTCGACGGGCGTGACGATCCGGACGCTGCGCGGTGCGAGGAACCGCGGGATCAACCGCATCCACTGGGACCTGGAGCACGAGCCGCTCCCACCGGCCCAGCTGCGCACGCCACCGCTCGGACACCCGGACCCCATGATCCACGGCCCGGTCCGGCTCCGCTACAACGACGAGGGTTGGCGGCCATACGGCGCCCAGAACGGCCCCCGGGTCAGACCCGGCACCTTCACCGTCACCCTCGAGGTAGACGGCCGGCGCTACACCCAGCCCTTGGAGGTGCGCAAGGACCCGAACTCTGCCGGTACGGTGGCTGACATCCGGGCGCAGAACGAACTCTCCTTCCAGGTCCGGGAGAACCTCCTGGAACTCAACGCCATGGTGGATGCCCTCGAGTGGATCCGGACACAAATCGGCGACCTGCGCCAGCGCCACGGCAGCAACACCCAGCAGGCCTCCGTGCTCCAGGCGGCCGCAGAGTTCGAGCGCAAGGCGACCGAGCTGGAAGGAACGTTCATTCGCCTCCAGACCACGGATGCCATCAACAACGGCCTCCGTATGCCGTCTCAGTTGCGGGACCAGTTCAGCGGGCTGTACGGCCGTATCGTGGGATCGCTCGACTTCCCGCCCACTCAGCCCATGCATGGGTTCTATCAGGAGATCCTCCCGCAGCTCGCTGAGCGGAAGCGGGAATACGAGGCGTTCATGCGGACCGACTTCGCGAACTTCAACCAGATCGCCCAGCGGGGCGGCGTCGCCACTATCGACATCCCGGGCGCCCAGCCCCGGTTGACGGAGGTGGTGCCCTGAAGCGTCGAACCGGCCATCCGGGGTCAGCCCCGGGTGGCCGGCCTTCGCCCACATGAACATGTTTCTCCAGCTGTACAAGATCGAGGGGGCTCGGGCCAAGGAGTTGGCGAAGGCCAACCAGAAGCCTCCATCCTCCAAGAAGTAGAATCCTGCCGGCGATCCTCTCGCTCGTCATCCGCTCGCAGACCGAAAAACGCGATTTGTTCGTGGAGCGGCACGCGTCAGCTTTCTGCTTTATCAAGCTGAAGGGCGCGGCACGGGACTGACCACGGCGGCAGGGCGTCTCGCCCGACCCACCAGGCTCGCTGGCAGCGGCCGCGCCCGATATACTGTTGCGGTTCCCTGACTGAGGAGACCTAGCGATGGCTCCGCTCGCTTTCATGCTGCTCGCGGCACTCCAGCAGCTGCCCGAGCCCTTCCACACGCCCTGGTCCCGCAAGATCCCCCGCGTCGTCGAGCAGCCGGACGCCGCCCGGCTCACGGTCCCGCCGGGCTTCCGGGTCGACGTCTTCGCGAACGGCCTCAGCCACGCTCGCCGGATGATCCTGGCGCCGAACGGTGACGTCTTCGTGGCGGAAGGCAACGCGGGCCGGATCCTCGTGCTTCGCGATGCGAACCATGATGGCGTGGCCGAGCGGCGGGAGACGTTCGCCGAGGGCCTGGCTCGGCCGTTCGGCCTGGCGTTCCATGACGGGCACCTCTACGTCGGCAACCACGACGCCGTGGTGCGGTTTCCCTACCAGCCGGGGCAGCTGAGGGCGCAGGGTGCGCCCGAGCATATCGTCGACCTCCCGCCTAGCGGAGCCGCCGTCGATGAGGACACGGCCCGCCGCCTCGACGTCGACATCAGTCGGACGCGCGGCTACAACCACTGGACGCGCAACCTCATCTTCGCGCCCGACGGGCGGAAGATGTACGTCGCCATCGGCTCGGCCACCAACGCCACGCCGGGCGACGACCCACGCAGGGCCGCCATCGTCGAGTACAACCCGGACGGCTCGGGGCAACGGATCTTCGCCGGCGGCCTGCGCAACCCGGTCGGCATGGCCTTCTATCCGGGCACGAACACGCTCTGGACAGCCGTGCAGGAACGCGATCACCTGGGCGATGACCTCGTTCCCGACTTCGTGACGTCGGTCCTTGACGGCGGCTTCTACGGCTGGCCCTACGCCTACATCGGGCAGCACCCCGAGCCGATCCTGAACGGCGGCCGCAGAGACCTCGTCGAGAAGACCATCATTCCGGACGTGCTGCTTCCGGCGCACTCCGCCGCGCTCGGTCTCACGTTCTACACGGGCTCGCAGTTTCCCGAGGAGTACGGCAACAGCGCCTTCGTCGCACTGCACGGATCCATCAACCGCTCGGGGCTTGTGGGCTACACGGTCATCCGCATAGCGTTCCAGAACGGGCGGCCGTCAGGCGAGCCGCTGACATTCCTCAGCGGCTTCATCGTCCGTGATGCCGATGAGAAGGAAGTCTGGGGACGCCCGGTCGACGTGCTGCAATGGACCGATGGTTCGCTGCTGATCTCCGACGACGGCGGCAACCGCATCTTCCGCGTGCGCTACGATCCGTAGTCAACGCTACACGATCCGCCCCCCGAGGGGCGGGACCGCCCGCTCGTACGCGCCAGCCCAGGATGCACCTGCGTGGCCTCTGGGCCACGCTTCGCACCGCTCGCCGTAGCGCTCGGTCTTGTCCTGGCCTTCATCGCCGCCATCTTCACGGTATGATCGACGTGGGTATGGCAGCCTGCGAACCTGCGTACCTCCGGCTCAGCCGCGCGGAGCTGCGCGAGCGCGCCGAGCGCGCGCTAGCCCTGCTCGCCGACTGCCGCATGTGTCCTCGCGACTGCGGAGTCAATCGCCTCGAGGACAAATGGGCCGCGTGCAAGACCGGGCGCTACGCGGTCGTCAGCAGCTCCTTCCCGCACTTCGGGGAAGAGGACTGCCTGCGCGGGTGGCGCGGGTCGGGCACTATCTTTTTCTCCCACTGCAACCTGCGCTGCGTCTTCTGTCAGAACTATGAGATCAGCCAGGCGATCAAGCCGGGGCCGGCGGCGAAGGGCTCTCCGCCGGGCGCCATTGCGGCGATGATGCTCGACCTTCAGCGGAAGGG
>JACQVC010000471.1 GCA_016209995.1 Gemmatimonadota bacterium | reverse complement strand
GTCTGGTGCGGCAATGGTTTCGAGCACCCGTTCTTGCTGCGTCGCCATCTCGGGATGACGACGGGCGATGTGTAACCAGACCCCGCTCAAGATACATCCAAAGTAGGCATGGCATATAACTGGTTTCATTCACTGAGGGCCAGCCGAAGGCAAGCTGAAGGCTGAGGGAGCCGCCGGAGCTACCAGACGCCTGGTCCGCCTGCTCCAGCCTCCCTTGACCCGCTCGTCCGTGGCTAGGAGATTCACGCTTCGTGGCGAGTATCCTCCACAAGGTTTCCGTGTGTCTGGCCGCGCCGACACGGCCGCGCGGGCGCCAGTAGGGGCGATGCCATGATCGGATGGATGTGCCGAACGGCCTCGACCCGCGGCTCACGCTGGCTCGCCCCCGTGGTCGTGCTCACCATCGCCGCCTGCGACCGCGGTTCCACTGACAGCGTAGCAACCGCCGGCGAGTTCTATCGCGGCGAAGTTCTCGAGGTCGTGGTTCCCTTCGGTCCCGGAGGCGGTAGCGACACCTGGACACGAGCCATCGTGCCGCACCTCCAGGAGCGACTGGGCGAGCGCGCCGCCGTGCAAATCATCAACTTCCCGGGAGCCGGGAGCGTTGCGGGTGCCAACGAGTTCGCCCTGCGCCGCAGGCACGACGGGTTTACGGCCCTCGTGTCCGCGGGCTCGACGTTCCTGGCCTTCATGCTGGGCGAGCCGATGGTCCGCTACGACTTCTCGCACTTCGCACCGATCATCGGATCGCCGACCGGAGGGGTGGTCTTCGTATCCCCCAAGCTCGGGATCACGAGAGCAACGCAGCTGAAGACCGTGACGCAGCCGCTGCTCTACGGAGGAATCTCGGCGACCGGCAACGACATCATCGTCCTGCTCGCGTTCGAGCTGCTGGATCTCGACGTGAAATCGATCCTCGGCTACGCGTCCAAGGGTGCGACCCGTATCGCGTTCGAGCAGGGAGAGACCAACATTGAGTACCAGACCGTGCCGGCGTACATCTTCAGTGTGCTGCCTCTAGTGGACGCCGGGACGGCCGTTCCCCTGTTCAGCTTTGGTCTCACCGATGAGAACGGCGACGTCGTGCGCGATCCGGCGGCCCCGGAGCTGCCCACGGTCCGCGACGTCTACGTGGACATCTTCGGCCGCGAGCCGTCCGGAGTGGAATGGGAGGCGTACAAGGCAGTCCTCGCCGTAGGGGTCTCTACCGCCAAGGTGCTGTGGCTGCACGATGATGCGCCCCCACAGGCCATCGAGACGCTGCGCATGGCCGCTCGCGACATGGTGCAGGACTCGACCTTCCTCGAGGCCGCGCGCGTCGAGGTCGGCGACTACCCGTTCTACGTAGGTGACGAGATCAATCGCGCAATTGGCTCCGCCACTAGCGTTTCGCCGGCTACACTCGCCTGGATCAAGGGCGTGCTCAAAGAGAGATACGGCGTGGAGCGTCTCGCCGGTGATTCGTAGAGGATGCCAGAATCGTACTGGGTTCCCCAGGCAACGAAACGTTGCGTAGGGTAGCTAGGAGGTGAGACATGAAAGCCAGCGTCATCGTCACGGCCGCCATGATCGCCGCGTGGGTCGCTTCCGCCACCGCGCAATCCACCGCACCCTACGACGCAGTGCTCTACCAGTCCGACGTCATGGTGCCCATGCGCGACGGCGTCAAACTCGCCATCGACATCTATCGTCCGGCGCGCGGTGGCCAACCCCTGAGCGAGAGGCTGCCCGTACTGCTGCAGCGCACGCCCTACAGCAAGACCGGCGAGGGGCTCTCGCAGCAGGCCAAGTACTTCGCCAGCCACGGCTACGTGGTCGCCGTGATGGACACGCGCGGCCGCTACAAGTCCGAGGGTGTGTTCAGCAAGTATTACGAGTACGACGCCTATGATGGCTACGACACGATCGAGTGGCTGGCCAAGCTGCCGTACGCTCAGGCGGCCGTCGGCATGTGGGGCACATCCTACGGCGCGCACACGCAGGCGGACGCGGCCAAGCTGAATCCGCCGAGCTTGAAGACGCTGGTCCTCAACATGGGTGGTCTCTCGAACGGCTGGGAGCAGAAGGTGCGCAGTGGCGGTGCGTTCGAGCTCGGCCAGCAGCTCGGCTGGGCCTTTGGCCAGCTCCAGGAAGACAGCCGCGATCCCGTGGTGCAGGCGCTTCTCGCAAAAGAGACCGTCGAGGACTGGTTTGCGGCCATGCCACTGCGCAAGGGCCTCAACCCTCTCTCCGTCGCGCCCAACTTCGAAGACTACGTCCTCGAGATGATCACGCGCAGCGACTACGACGAATACTGGAAGGAACTGGGCGTCAACTGGGTCGAGCACTATGACAAGACCGCTGATATCCCGATGATCCACATCAGCGGTTGGTACGATACCTATGCGGGGGGCACGATCGACAACTACGTCGGTCTGTCCAAGCGCAAGCGCAGCCCCAGGAATTTGCTGATGGGTCCATGGACTCACGGCGGCAACGGGCGCAGCTTCGCCGGCAGCGTCGATTTCGGCCCCGAGGCCACGCTTCCCGGCTGGCCCGGCGAGTTTCACCTGCGCTGGTTCGACCACTACCTCAAGGGCAAGGCCACCGGCGTCGAGAACATGCCGGCCATCCGGCTGTTCGTGATGGGCACGGGTGACGGCCACAAGGACCGCAGCGGCCGCCTGTTCCACGGCGGATACTGGCGCGACGAAACCGCGTGGCCGCTCACGGGAACGCGGTTCACGAAATACTACTTCCACGCGGACGCATCGCTTCGTACCGCGCCGCCGGCGGAGGGCGCGGAGTCCACAACGTTCCTGTACGATCCTCGCCGCCCCGTCCCGACCATCGGCGGCTCGTTCTCGGGCGCCCTGCCCAGCGGCGCGTACGACCAGCGCGAGCACGAGGATTTCTACGGCTCCACCGCGCCGTACCTGCCTCTCAAGACCCGGTCCGACGTCGTCGTCTTCCAGACCGAGCCGTTGACGCAGGACGTGGAGGTTGTCGGACCCATCGTCGTCACGCTCTACGCTTCCTCGAGCGCTGTGGATACCGATTTCACCGCCAAGCTCATCGACGTCTATCCGCCGAGCGAGCACTTCCCCACGGGCTTCGATATGAACCTGACGGATGACATCATCCGGGCCCGCTACCGCAATTCGCCGGAGCGGCAGGAGCTCATGCAGCCCGGTCGTGTCTATACGTTCACGATCACGCCATTCCCGACGGCCAACGTATTCAAGCGAGGCCACCGCATCCGGGTCGACATCTCGAGCAGCAATTTCCCGCGCTTCGACGTGAACCCGAATACAGGGGAGCCGCTGGGCCGGCATCGCGGGACGATCACCGCGAACAACACCATCTACCACGGCGCGGCCTATCCCTCGCACATCGAGCTGCCGATCGTAGCGACGAAACGGTAATGGGGCCGTTGAATACGCCAAGCGTCATTCCGGCGGAAGCCGGAATCCAGAGTTCCGGTTGCACGGACTATCTCGTTCGTACCAACCAGTGCCGGAGTCAGGGCCGTGCCTGATCGTGCACCCTGCCTGAACGATCTGGATTCCGGCTTTCGCCGGAATGACGACAACGGGTCCGTCAGAGTGAAGGAGCTGAGATCATGAACGGTCGTTTGCTGCTCGGCACGCTGGTCTGCTGCGGCTCACTCATGTCCGCGCTGGCCCGACCGCACGAGTCCGTCGCGCAGGAGCCGCAGGACGGTTACTTCGAGTCCGAGGGGCTCAGGCTCCATTACGTGGAGTGGGGCGCCGCGTCGGCCACGCCACTCATCCTCCTGCACCACATCAACACTCACGCGCGGACCTGGGACCACTTCGCCCGCAACATGAGTCGCGACTATCGCGTCATCGCGCTGGACATGCGCGGTCACGGCGACAGCGACTGGGCCGGAGAAGGCAGGTACACCACGGAAGACTACGCGCGGGACGTGGCGGCACTGGCGGATCACCTCCGGTTGCGGCCCATCATCGTGCTCGGCGGCTCGACGGGCGGGCGAGTGGCCCTCGTGTTCGCGGCCCAACATCCTGACCGTGCCAGGGTAGTGATCATGGAAGATGTGGGCGCAGTCCGCCCAGCGTCGATCTCACGTGGGTTTGCGGAGCGGCTCGCACAGGGCGACCCGCAGTTCGACACCGTCGAAGAGTGGGCCCGCCAGCTCCAGGGACAGAACCGCCGTACACCCTTGGAGGAATTTCTCAACGACGCCCGGCACGGGACCAAGCGCCTGCCCAACGGAAAGCTCGGGCTCAAGCGCGATCCCGCCGTACAGCGCGACCTCGTTCCTCTCGAGCTTTGGCACTACGTGGAACAGCTCCGCGCCCCGCTCATGGTGATGATCGGCTCGGAAAGCACCATCGTGGGAAAGGACCAACAGGATCGCTTTCTGGAGATCCGCCCCACCATCAAGCTCGTGACCATCCCCGAGGCAGGGCACATCATCGTGCACGACCAGCCCGAGGCGTTCGAGCGCGCGGTGCGCGAGTTCATCGCTCAGAACGGGCTATGAGAGGTCGAGGAACGCTCCCACGGCGGCTCTAAGCGGCATTATGAGAGGGAGACAGTGTCTCACGCGGAGACGCGGAGGACGCAGAGTAGTCAGCGGAAACGGGAGAGACGCGAAGATAATTCAAATCATGTTTGAATTAGTAGTTCTCCGCGACCTCCGCGTCTCCGCGTGAGACTTGTAGTTTGTTCGCGACGACCATTACACGCGCCGAACCAGTGCAGCAGCCACTGACTCCCCTCTGGGCAAAGGTCATCGACAACACTCGATGTATCGGGTGTCACGCCTGCACGGTCGCGTGCAAGGCGGAGAACGAGGTCCCTCTCT
>JACQVC010000470.1 GCA_016209995.1 Gemmatimonadota bacterium | reverse complement strand
GTCGCCGTACAGCGTGCAGTAGCCAACCGCCAGCTCCGACTTGTTCCCCGTCGTCAGCAGAATCGCGCCGAGCTTGTTCGACAGCGCCATCAGCACGGTCCCGCGAACCCGCGCCTGGATGTTTTCCTCGGTCACGTCGGGCGTCATCCCGGCGTACGACGGCGCCAGGGCCTCGAGATAGCCCTGGAACAGCGAATCGATCTCGATGACGCGGTGCGGCACGCCCAGGTTGGCGGCCAGCTCGCGCGCGTCCCGCAGGCTGTGATCCGAAGAATAGCGTGTCGGCATCGACACCGTCAGCAGCTGGCCCGGCCCGAGGGCCTCGACCGCCAGACAGGCGGTGAGCGCCGAGTCGATGCCGCCCGAGAGGCCGAGCACCGCGCTGGAGAACCCGCACTTGCGGACGTAGTCGCCGAGACCGAGGACGAGTGCCTTCCAGGCGGCCTCGGTGGGGGTGCCGCTCACGTGGCCGAGCACGCCGGGCGCCCCCGGTTCGGATGACGCACCGGCGAGGGCCGCGTCGGGCACGTCGTACACGAGAAAATCCTCTTCGAAGTCGCGGCCGCGGAGGACCACCTCACCGGCGGGGTCGCTGCCGAGCGAGTGCCCGTCGAACACGATCTCGTCGTTGCCCCCGACCTGGTTCAGATAGAAGAAATACCGGCCGTGGCGCTTCGCGGCGTGGCGCACGAGGCGCCGCCGCACCTCGGCCTTGGTCCGATCGAACGGGCTCGACGACAGATTGATGAACAGCTGTGCGCCCTGCGCCGCCAGCTCGTCGATCGGGTCGCGGTGGTAGAGGCGCCGCGGCAGCACCTCCGCGCTGTTCCACAGGTCCTCGCAGATGTGGACGCCCAGCCGGATGCCGCGGAACTCCACGGGCGCGATCGTCCGCGCCGGCTCGAAGTAGCGATCCTCGTCGAACACATCGTAGGTCGGCAGCAGCGTCTTGTGGCACCGGGCGATCACGCGCCCGCCGTGGCAGACGGCGGCGCCGTTGCAGAGGTCCTTGCCTTCGGCTCGCGGATTGCGATCCACGAAGCCGGCGAGAATGCCCAGCCGATCGTCGGACAGCGCCGCGATCCGGTCGATGAGCGCCAGGTTGGCGTCGATGAAGCTGGCGCGCAGCAGGAGATCCCGCGGGGGGTAGCCGGTGGCGGCCAGCTCCGAGAACACCACCAGGTCGGCCGCCGCCGCGCGCGCCTGCGCCACGGCCCGCTCCATGCGCGCGAAGTTCGCGTCGAAGGCGCCAATGGTGAAGTTCAGCTGGGCGAGGGCGATGCGCATCTTCACTCACCTGGGGCTTCGCCCCACCCCCGGCTCGGTCGCTCGCGGGGGCCCCGACGCCCTGCCGCTCCCTCGCGGGCGCACCGGGCGCGCCGTTGGGGCCCAGGCCGAGGGCCTCCGGTCGGCGGCCCGTCGCGGCTCCTCAGCGTGTTTCGGTCTCCAACTGCCCGCTGCCCACGGCGCCTTTGCCGAAGGTCCGGAGGAGGTGTTCGACGTCTTCGAGCATCGGCACGCTGTCGAGGGCGCCCAGACGCGTGCAGCTGACGGCCGCGGCCGCGGCTGCAAACTCGAGCAGGTCCGGGACGGACCAGCCGCGCAGCAAGCCGTAGATGAAGCCGCCCCGGAACACGTCGCCGGCGCCCGTCGTGTCCCGGGCGACAACGGGAAAGGCCGGCTGATGGTACACGCGGTCGCCGTCGAGCGCCATGGCGCCGCGTTCGCCGAGGGTGACGCACAGCAGGCCGGTGTGCCGATGCCGCAGCTCCCGCAACGCCTCCTCCGAATCGGGGATGCCGGTGAGCAGCTGCGGCGCTTCCTCGCTGAAGATCGGATGCGTGACGAGCGACAGCAGCTCCTCGGTGCGGTTCGACACGTGATCGATGTCGCTCGTCACCGGCACGTCGGCGGCCCGTGCGGCCGACGCCGCTTCGATCGCCGCCGCCACGTCGACATCGTCGACATGCACCACCCGCGCGCCGTGCAGCGCCTCGATCGGCACGTCGTCGGGACGCAGCGACAGCCGGATGTCGCGATCCGACAGGACGATCCGCGAGCCGGCGTCGAGGTGGACGAGGATGGTGGCCGTCTGCGTCGGGACGTCCCGTTCGATGACGTGCGCGATGTTGACGCCGCGGCGCGCCAGCGCCTCCCGGAGGCGCCGCCCCTCCTCGTCGCGCCCGATCACGCCGACGTACTTCGCCTTGAGGCCGAGCGCGGCGCAGGTGGCAACCGTGGTGGTGGTCTGGCCGCCGCATCGCACGCTCTGGCCGCGCAACCGGATCTTGGCCGACACGGTCACCCGCGGCATGGCCTCAGGCAGCAGCAGCACGGTGTCGACCGAGTTGGCCCCGACGCCGACCACATCCCAGGTGACGCTGCTCACCGGGGGAGTATAGTCAAGGGCCGGTCAATCGCCTACAGGCGCCTGATTACGTTTTCGTAAATCGTGCGCACGCGATCGGTCTGATGCCGGAAGGTCTCAACGAGCGCATCGGCCGCAGGGTCCTCGAGCCCGAGTCGCCGACCGAGCACCTCCAACCGGGCGGGATCGTCCGCGACGGCGCTCACGTTGGTGTTCATCTCCATCCGGGCGAAGGTCTCGAGACTCCTCAGGAAGCCGTGCGCCCGCCGCAGCTCGTCGACCTCCGCGCCGGTCAGAAAGGCCGTCTCGGGAAGCTGTTCGAGCAACCGGCGCGTACCTGGAACCTGGAACGCCGGACGGGCATGCCCCTCGCGAATCTGAATCATCTGAAGGAGGAAGTCGATGTCGGCCAGGCCGCCACGGCCGATCTTGAACTCGAGCTGCCGGCCGGAGGGATCGCCCAGTTCGCGCTCCATGCGGCCGCGGAGGTCAGTCATGTAGCGGGGCACGGCCGGATCCCACGGGCCGTAGACGAACTGGCGGACCGACGCCTCCACTTCGCGCGCCAGCGCGTCGGCGCCGGCGAGAACGCGACTGCGGGTCCAAGCCAGGCGTTCCCAGATCTCGGCGCGCGACGCCAGGTACGTGTGGAACATACCGACGGGCATCGCCAGCGCGCCTTTCCGACCCTCGGGACGCAGGCGCGTGTCGATGTGATAGGCGACGCCCTCCTCGGTGGGCTCCTCCAGGCAGCGCTCCATGTCCTGGACGAAGCGCTGGAGCGCAAGAAACGTGTCGGAATCGTCGGAATCGCCCCGGTAGAGCACCACCAGATCGAGATCGGAGTGCACGGTCAGCTCCGAGCCGCCCAGCTTGCCCAGCGCCACGATCGCCCATTCCACCGCGTCCAGCCGCGGCGGCAGGCTCCAGGCCGCCGCCTGCGCGACACAGGTGTCGGCCAGCAGCGACAGCCGCTCCTCGAGCCGCGTCAGCGACCCGTCGCTGACCGACTCGACCAGGATCTTGAACTCCTCGATCGCCTTGAGCCGGCGGATCTGGCCGAGTCGCCTGTCCGGCTCGACCCCGGCGAGCGCGGCCCGGTACCGCCTGGCGAGCTCGTCGAGCCCGGGCAGCGTGAACAGCAGCGAGTCGAAGAGCTCCGGATAACGGATGAGCCGCGCCACGGGCAGGTCGCCGAAGTCGAGGGTGGACACCAGCAGGTTCCGGAGCGCGTCGTTCTCGAGCAGCGTCCGGTACAGGGAGGCCGGCGCGCCGGTGCGTTCGGCCACCTGCTCGAAGCGCGCCAGGACCCGATCGGGGCGGGCGCAGCGCGGGAGGCGATCGAGCAGCGCCGCGAGCAGGTTGGCCAGGACGTTGCGCGCCATCGAGCGCGACGGAGCGTGCGAGGTCGCCCGATCGAGCGACCGGATGACGTCGAGCGCGCCGCCGGGATCGCTCAGCGCGTAAGCCGCCAGAAACGCGCGGGCCTCCTCGTCGTCCGCCTCCCCGGTGAGGATCCGAAAGATCTGACGGCCCTCGAAATCGAAGGTCCCCGCGCGCCGCTCGAACAGCATGTTGTAGATGGCGCGCACGCGGTCGCGCGTGCGGTCGATCTCGCCCTCGAGCGCGTCGGCGTCCGGCAGTCCGAGGCGCCGCGCGCAGGTCTCCAGCTCCCGCTCGGCGCGCGCCAGTTCGTGCGTCTGCTGCTCGTGGACGATCTGCAGGCGGTGCTCGACGGTGCGCAGAAACGCGTACGCGCGGGCGAGGTCGCCGCGGATCTCCTCGCTGATCAGCCCGGCCTCGACCAGCGCGCGGAGGGCCCCGAGCGTGTTGGCCTCCCGCAGCGCCGGCTGCACGGCCCCGTAGGTGAGCTGCAGGGCCTGGGTGAACAGCTCGATTTCGCGGATGCCGCCGCGGCCGACCTTCACGTCACGATCGGCGTTGTCGCGGGACTTCTCCGCCCGTTCCTTGTAGCGGAAGATCTCCTCGAGCGCCGCGTGATCCAGATACTTCCGGTACACGAAGGGCTGGACGAGCCGGATGAACCGATCGCCCAGATCGGCGTCGCCCGCGATCGACCGAGCCTTGATGAGCGCGAACCGCTCGAACGTTTCGCCCCAGTCGTCATAGTACTGGAGGTGCTGGCGCAGCGAGTAGGCGATGTTGCCGCGCCGGCCCATCGGCCGCAGCCGCAGATCGACGCGGTAGAGATATCCCTCGTCGCTGAATTCCGTCATCAGCGCGAACAGCGCGCGCCCCAGCGTGTGGAACAGGACATGCTGCGTCTGATCCTGCTCCTCGTCCGGCTCGTAGACGAACAACAGGTCGATATCGGAGCTGTAGTTCAGCTCGCGGCCGCCAAGCTTCCCCATGCCGAGCACCGCGAACCGTCCCGGCAGGCGCTCGAGGCCCGCCGCCGCAAGAACCCGGCGTTCGGCCAGGCGGAGCGTCTGGCCCGTCACCACGTCGGCCAAGTCTGAGATCTGCCCGATCGTCGACTCGAGCGTCTCAATGCCGAGGCTGTCTCGCGACGCGATGCGCAGCAGCTCGCGCCGGCGGAAGCGCTTGAGCGCGTCGGCGTGCGCGTCGGCCGCTTCGACGCGGTCGACGAGCGTTTCGACCTCCTCGACGAGGTCGATGGCCTCCGGCGGACTGCGATCGATCTGACTGACCAGCCAGTGGAGGTACTCCGGGTTGCGGATGAGGATCTCGCTCAGGAACGGCGATGTCCCCAGCACCTCCACGAGCACGCCCAGCGCGCGGGGATCTTCGACGAGGTAGCGGACGAACATCACGCGCGGAAAGCGTGTGGCCACATACCGCGAGAAGCCGACCACACCCGCATCGGGATCGGGCACCCGCGCGAGCGCCTCGAGCAGCGGACCGGCCAGCGCGCCCATCGCCTCGCGCACCGGCAGGTCCTCGGCCACGGCCTGCAGGTGCTCGTCGGCGGCCGCGGGATCGCGGAACCCGAACTGCCTCAGGT
>JACQVC010000052.1 GCA_016209995.1 Gemmatimonadota bacterium | reverse complement strand
CTCGTACTGCGCGCCCACGCCGGCCAGAATGCGGCGCTCGGCCTCCGGAATCCCCAGCTTCTCGAAGGTCTCCTTGATCTCGGGCGGCACGTCCTCCCACGAGCCCTGCATGCGGTCGGAGGGTTTCAGGTAGTAGTAAATCTCGTCGAGCACCGACTCCAGGTTGGACAGGTCCGCGCCCCACTTCGGCATCGGCTTCGCCAGATACGTCTTGAGCGCCTTGAGCCGGAACTGGAGCATCCACTCGGGCTCTTCCTTGTGCGCCGAGATCTGACGCACGACCTCCTCGCTCAGACCCTTGGGCGCCTTGTAGACGGGCCTGCCCTGAGTGATGAAGTCGTACTTGTACTCGTCGAGACCGAGTGTTGCGACCGTTTCATTGTATGGCATGCTGATCCTCCTCAGCGCCCTGTACCTTGGGGCGAACCCGCGGCATCCCTTCGCTCAGCGCGTCGGGATCGCTCATGCGGGCAGCCGTGCCGCTTCGGGCTCTCCCGACTCTTCGTAAACCCTGTAGCCTTCCTCGTCGAGCCGTAACGCCAGATCCGCTCCGCCGGACTGCACGATCTGCCCGCGCACGATCACATGGACGTGATCCGGCACGATGTAATTCAACAGCCTCTGGTAATGCGTGATGACCACAACGGTCAGGTCCGGCCGCTCCGCATGCAGCGTGTTCACGCCGTCGGCCACGACCTTCAAGGCGTCGATGTCCAGGCCTGAATCCGTCTCGTCCAGAATGGCCAGCTCCGGCTGCAGCACCGCCATCTGCAGAATCTCATTCCGTTTCTTCTCACCGCCGCTGAACCCATCGTTCACCGCCCGCTCCGCGAACGACGGTTCCATGCCCAGGAGCTGCATCCGGCCGAGCAGCAGATCCTGAAACTCGAACAGGTCCACCTCCTGGTCCGAGCGAGCCTGGAGCGCCGTCCGCAGGAAATTCGCGATCGAGACGCCCGGAATGTCCACCGGGTACTGGAACGCGAGAAACAATCCTTGCCGCGCACGGTCATCCGGCTCCAGCTCCAGCAGCGGCTGCCCCTTGTAGAAGACCTCGCCGCCGGTCACCTCGTACACCGGGTGACCCGCCAGCACCTTGGCCAGCGTGCTCTTCCCTGAGCCATTTGGTCCCATCACGGCGTGGATCTCTCCACGATGGACCTCGAGGTTCACCCCGTTCAGGATATCGGGGCCGGCCTCGTTGGCCACTTTGGCCCGCAGGTCTACGATCTTGAGAACTGGACCCTCGCCCCTGTCTTAGTCGAGAATGATTCTGTGTTTCAGCTATGCCCCGAAACCTACGAGGCGCGTAGGGCGAAGTCAAGACGGCCAAGACCCTAGCGTCCAGGTGGGACGACCGCGAACAGAGGCCTCACGCGGAGGCGCGGAGCGCGCGGAGGAATCAGCGGACACGTGGGAGTCGCGGAGGCTTTGAAACATGAATTCGTTTCAGTTCTCCTGGTTCTCCGCGTCCTCCGCGGCTCCGCGTGAGCCCCTGTTTCTTTGGGGGGCTTCTTTCACCGAAAGACGCTCGGGTCGAGCCTCAGGATCCGGTCATCCCCGTCTCGCGGAGAGCCCCGTCCGTCGCGGTTGCTGGTGGCGAGGTAGAGCATGCCATCGGGGCCGATGCGCACCACGCGGATGCGTCCGAGCTCGCGGTGGAAGTGCACGCGCAGATCGGAAACGACGGTTCCCTGCAGCCGCGCTTGGTAAAGGGCCTCGCCCAGCAGCCCGCCAAAGAAGAGGCTTCCGTTCCAGAAAGCGAGGCCGGCGGGAGCCCACGTGTAGTCGGCCCCGGACTGAAGCACGGGGGGAACCACGCCCGGAGCTACCTGATCGCCTTGGGTGACGGGCCAGCCGTAGTTGGTGCCCTTGCCTACGAGGTTCAGCTCGTCGAATCCGGTGCCGATGCCGGAAGGTCCGTGCTCGGTACTCCACAGCCGGTTGTTCGCGTCCCAGGCGAGGCCCTGCGGGTTGCGGTGGCCGTAGGAGTAGACGGCATTGCCAAAGGGGTTGTCGGCGGGGGCAGTCCCGCTGTCGCTGACCCGGAGGATCTTGCCCGCCCGCGAGCTGGTGTCCTGGGCGCGATCTGCATCCGTGGCGTCGCCGGTCGTGACGTAGAGGTAGCCGTCGGGTCCGAACGCGATTCGGCCGCCGTCGTGGAAGCCTGCGCCGGGGATGCCGTCCAGGATGATCGTGCGCTCAGCGAGCGAATCGTCATCGAGCCGGTATCGCTCGACGCGGTTCTCGGGGCCGGCTGGTCCGTCGCCGGTGAGGGCTAGATAGATCCAGCGATTGCGGTCGAACTCGGGGTGCAAAGCCACACCCATGAGCCCGCCCTCCCCGAGGTGTCGCACGCCGGGCACAGGGTAGCTGCGCCGCCCGTTTCCGATGCGGACGAGAGTACCGGGCCGCTCGCTGACGAGCAGGTCGCCGTCGGGCAGGAAGGCGATTTCCCACGGGATCCACAGGTCGCGAGCGACTTCCGTCAGGGCGTCGGGCGGCAGGTCGGCCAGAGCCAGCCCCAGCTGCGAGCTGGGCGGCCGGGGGATCGGCTGGAGCCAGAAGTACAGCCGGTCACGGAACGCGTACGCAAGCGTGACCGCAATAATCAGGAGAGCAGTGATCCGGAGCGCGGCAGTTCTCATCGCCGCTGCGCGCGGCCCGCGATCGCCCGGGACGAGCCGCGTCTCTTGCGCCGACCATCTTCCGGCTCGAGGGCCCGCGCGCTGAAGGCCTCCAGCGCGGCATTCACTCCGCCTACCGCTCGAACGTGGGAGGGCCGCAGTCCGGTGTAGCGTTGGAGCGCTCGCCGGAAACCCGCGCCGGACGAGTACCCGAGGCGATATGCGACCGCATCGATCGTGTGATCGGGGTCCTCGAGCCAGGCGGCTCCGCGGATCAGTCTGCCCCACACCAGGAGGCGTCCAGCAGTCGGCAGGCGGGCGGCCCTGAGGCGAGCATTCAGCGCTCCTGGCCGCGTGCCGAACGCTGCGGCCAGCTCGCCCGTGCGCGGGCGCTCGTGCGCGTGCTCGACGGCCCAGCGGACGACGCGCAGCTCCGGCACCGGCACGCGACCTTCGAGCTGTGCGGCTACGCGCACGGCCAGAGACTCGGCCAGGGCGGACGCGATGGTCTTGAGCCACGAAGCTTCCGAGTCTTCGCCCCCGGCCATGACGATGGCGTTCGCGCCGAGACGGCCGAGATGGAAAAGCTCCAGCTCCCGTCCCCTGAAATCGCCGTACACGATCAGGGCGACGGTAGGACGCCGGTGGCGCAGCCGCCGCAGAGCAGCCAGCGAGACCGGCTCGTCGGGGGAGTGGGGGTCGACGATACAGCCCTCGACGCGCACGTCCCCCACCGCACGATTGAGTGCACGCCAGCTCGGGCAAATGACGAGCTTGTGCTCGGGCTCCAGCGCTGACATCAAGCGCGCCCTTGCCCGGACGTCCTGCTGAAGGACGGCGAGAACGGCTACGGTTTACCTTCCGGTCTCACGGGGTGTAGGGGGGAAGCGTAGGATCCTATCAATCTGGGCTCATGACAATGAACGGGCAAGCGGGGCGGGGAATGGAATCGTTTTGTGCTGAACGATCTCTACTCAATAACGACTGCGGTTCCATAGCATAGCATCTCGGCGGCGCCG
>JACQVC010000476.1 GCA_016209995.1 Gemmatimonadota bacterium | reverse complement strand
GCGTGCGTGGCCTGCTCGAAGGCGTAGCCGAGCGCGAGCAGCTTCGCCTCGCTGAAGGCCGGCCCGAAGAAGGAGAGGCCGACGGGCAGGCGATCGCCCGTGAACCCGGCAGGGACGATCAGATCCGGGAAGCCCGTCAGGTTGGCGATGTTGGTGGCCGAGACGCCGCCCGCAGGCGCGCCGCCCCCGCTCACCAGGCCGGGACGCGTCGGTGCGGTCGGATAGATGATCGCGTCAAGGTTCTGCGCGCGGAGGATCCCCTCGATGGCCGCGCGCAGCAACGGCAGCGCGTGCTCCATCACGGCCAGGTACTCTGGGTCGGATAGGTTGCCGCCCGCCACGGAGCGCCGCAGCGAGGTCCAGCGAGCCGGGTTCGGTACGCCGCCGTCTGGCGGTGCGGACGTAATCCTGGACGCTCGCTCGACCAGCTCCGCGAGCGTCTTCGGGTACTGGGGGCCGAGCGTGGTCAGGTAGTCCCCGAGCTGAGGGCTGAATTCCTGACGGAGGATGAGCCCGAACCAGCCTCCCCGCGCAGCCAGCAGCCACTCCGGGTAGCGCACGTCTAGCACGGTCGCGCCGGCCTTCCGCATCGTCTCGAGCGCCGACTCGACGATCCAGTCCACCTCCTGATCGACGCCCATGAAGTCGCGGGCGATCCCGATGCGGGCGCCGCGCAGCGCTCCGGCGTCCAGGTGACGTGTGTAGTCGGTCTCGAACCGGCCCTCGCTGGCGCGCGTGGCTGCGTCCGCGGGGTCCACGCCGGTCATCACGCCGAGCATCGTCGCCACATCGTAGACGTGCCGGGCCATGGGGCCGCCGGTGTCGAGCGTGAGCGAGAGCGGAATGATGCCGTCGCGGCTGAGGAGGCCGCGCGTGGGCTTCAGCCCGGCGATCCCGTTGGCTGTGGTGGGCGAGCGGACCGAGCCCCCAGTGTCGGTGCCGATGCCGAGCTGCGCGAACCAGGCGGCGATCGCGACGCCGGTCCCGCCGGACGATCCGCCGGGATTGCGCGCGAGGTCGTGCGGGTTGCGCATCGAACCGATCAGCGAGCTCATCTGCGGCGGCGCCGCGAACTCGCTCAGGTTGACCTTGGCGAAAATGATCGCCCCCGCGTCCCGGAGCTTCTTCACGATGAAGGCGTCATCCGGCGGGACCGACCCCTTCAGCACCAGCGAACCGCCCGTGGTCGGCATGTCCTCCGTATCGATGTTGTCCTTGAGCACGACCGCGATGCCGTGGAGCGGCGAGCGCGGGCCGCGCTGCCTGCGCTCGGCATCGAGGGCGCGCGCGGTTTCCAGCGCTTTCGGGTTCAGCTGGATGATCGCGTTGAGCGCCGGTCCCACCTTGTCGTAGGCTTCGATGCGCGCGAGGTAGAGCTGGACGAGGCGCTCCGAGGTGAGCGTGCCGGCGTCGAACGCCCGGTTGAGGTCCGCGATGGTAGCCGACGAAAGCTCGAGCGTCTGGGCGCTCGCGGGCGCGGGCAGGGCGAGGATCGGGACCGACGCCGACCAGAGTACGACGGTGACGAGCGCCAGAAAACGCGTCCCGAGGGATCGGGCGAGTCGCTGCGCGAGGGGCGATAGCGGCATCATTCCAGGCCTCCGGGAAGATCCGGCTAAGCGGCTGAGCAAGAAGTGCGGCTCGGCCAATATGCCCGACGGACTGGCGGAAAACCAGAGCGGAACCGTGGTTCGCCTCACGGTCACAGGCCGTCCACGGCCGAGCTTTACGGCGGAGCGATCGTCGGTATCGTCTCGCGGCGGGAACGGGCAAGCATCACGGTCGCCCCGCCGATCGAGTCGACTCCACCCAAGATTTCTGTCCAGCTCAGTCCAGCCGCGACGCTTGCCAGTGAACCGATACGGATCATGTTCCTGGGTAATCGGATAAAAAGGGAGTGATGTCGCCCCGCTCTGGGCGAACGAGATCGTGCGCTGACCGGAGCCACTCGTCCCCCTGCCGATTGTGTCCTCGCTGCCAGGCAAGGTCATAGAACCCTGCACTCGCTTGCCTGCGCATCCACCCCTGTCGATATTTCGCGGGCATCGTTCTAGGTGTCACGGCCCCGCTATGGGGTCCCAACCTACGGCTGGTCATGAAACTGAGCCTCAACGTCGATAGCCTGCAGGAATCCGCGACGATCTACATGAGCACGCTGGCCAAGCGGCTGCGTGCCGAAGGACGTCACATCCTCGACCTGAGCGCGGGCGAGCCTGACTTCGACACGCCGGAGTGGGTGAAGGACCGCGCGATCGCGGCGGTGCGGGCGGGAGCCACGAAATACACGCAGGTGGCCGGCTTGCCGGAGCTGCGCAAGGCGATCGCGGCGCAGCTCGAGCGCCAAGCGGGTCGCCCGATCCCGTGGGAGGGTGTGGTCACGACGTGCGGTGTCAAGCACGGTTTGTTCAACACCTGCTTCACGCTGTTCGGCCCTGGTGATCACGTGCTCGTGACCACTCCGTACTGGACCAGCTACCCGCAGATCGTGCTGCTGTCGCGCGCCGAGCCGTTATCCGTCCAGGGAGCGGAGGAAAACTCGTTCAAGGTGACGCCGGAAGACCTGGACCACGCGGTTACGCCGAGTACGCGCGGGCTCATTGTCTGCAGTCCCAGTAACCCGACGGGCGCGGTGTATAGCCTGGAGGAGCTGGAAGCCGTCGCGCGCTGGGCCAAGGAGCGCGGCATCTGGCTGCTGAGCGATGAGATCTACGGCCAGATCTACTACGGCGAGGGACGCCGTGCGCCCGGTGTGCTCGACCTCTCGCCCGATGCGCTGGGCCCGTACGTGCTGCTGGACGGCTTCTCGAAGAGCATCGCGATGACCGGCTGGCGGTTGGGCTTCACGTACTGCGAGCCGGAGCTGGCGGCGAAGCTCACGGCGCTGCAAAGCCAGGTCACATCGAATCCGGCTACGCCGTCGCAGCACGCGGCCCTGGCGGCGCTTCAGGACCAGATCCGGGCGAGCGCGTCCATTGCCGAGATGCGCGAAGCGTTCCAGCGGCGCCGCGACCTCGTGGTCCGCCTGATGCGGGAGCACCTGCCGGACGTCGACTTCGTGTATCCGGAGGGCGCCTTCTACCTCTTCTTCCGCATCGATGCGTTCATCGACAGCAGCTTCCGGGACTCGACATCACTGTGCAGAGCGATTCTCGAGCGATCCGGCGTGGCGATGGTGCCCGGTGCGGCGTTCGGCGATGACCGCTACATGCGCCTCAGCTTCGCGACGTCCGACGATGTGTTGAGGCAAGCGATCGAGCGCATGGCACGCGCGCTGCGGGGCGAAGCGGTCGAGTCCACGACGTGAGGGACGCGAAGGGCGGCCGGATACCCGTTTCGACTTGAACGTAACCTAGCCGGCCGCGTGAGCAACGTCTCGATATAGCCTGTCGGGCGCCACGTCCAGGCCACCCGGCCAGACGAGAGTGCCACTCTCTGGATCTACCGCTACTTGGAAGAACTCTGACGGATCATCCGTCCATCGTTTAAACACACCTCGGCCAGCCAGGTCAGAGAGGTCAGCTTCGCCTTCCACGCCATCCTCGAAGCGAACCCACACCTTGAAGTTTGCCCGAGCTTCAACGGATACGATGTCGCACAGCACAGTCAATCCCTCATTAGAGCGGTTCAATCTTACCGACGGGCTCGTTCCTCGTGGCCTTACGCCAAGCCTCGCGGAGTTCATCCTGATGAAACGCTGCCCACTCCATCACAACG
>JACQVC010000480.1 GCA_016209995.1 Gemmatimonadota bacterium | reverse complement strand
GATCTCTATCCCGGCATCTATCAGGGACCGCCAACCGAACCGCAGCTGCTGTACCGCCAGCCGCAGCTGACGTATGCCGACGATCATCCCGGCAACAAGATTCCCGCCCTGCGGTTCACGTTCGACGTGACCCCGGCCGGCTCGCGCTGAGGGGAAGCGGGCGTTTCTCGGCACCCTCAGCACTGCGGCGCAATCTGGCGAGATCTGGTTCCGGGTCGAGGGGTATTCGTATTCCGGCGCTCAGCCCACCATGCGGAACCCGGCGGCTGCAAAGTGCGAGTCGAAGGCGAAGGCCACGCGGATGCGACGCTGCTCCCCGGCTTTCCGCTCAGTGATGCGTGCGACGAGGCAGAAACGGCTCGTCGGTGCCGGAGGTCCCGAGAAGGCCCGGGAACCGGGCGATCGCCCGTCTCTTTCCCTCCTCCGAGATCGGATTCTCGCCGAGGTAGACATCGAACAGGGCGCGGCACAGGGCCGGTGAGTCGATCGGCGGGCGCTCGTCTGCCGCAACCGAGGCCGTCAGGCGGCCGGCGGGACCGCACGAGAAGACGATCTCGGTGCCGGTCCTGACCTGGTCCACCTCGAAGTAGCTGCGGAACCGGTCCAGTGCCTCCCGCCCGCCGGCGCCGCCGCGGCCGATCCCCGCCCGCTCGAGCCTCGGTTTCAGCGCCTCGTCGAAGGTCTCGGCCACCGCGTCGCCATCCACGGTGCGCGTCATGACCAGCCGGAGCGTCATCGCGACGTCCAGGTCGAGGAGGCGCTGGTAGAAGCGCTCGTCGCGCGCGAGCGCCGCCGCCGGGAGCCCGGCGAATCGGGAGAGCGCCGACCGCGCCCCCTCCGGGTCGACGTAGAGGCCGAACGCATAGATCTTCACCTTGAAGATGGTCCGTCGGCGGATCGCCGTGCCCGTGATCCAGTGCGGCGTCGTGCCGCCGGGTGGGGTGAGCCAAATCGGAAACGGCGTGCCGCTTTGCGGCTCGACGATCGTATCTGGCGCCCTCGCCTGGCCCAGAGCGGCCGCCGACGCGGCGATGAGCACGACGAGCAGCAGGGCCGACCGACCGATCACACCCATCCTCTCCCCCTTAGTTGTCGTTCGAGCCGTCGGCCGGCGGTGATGGCGGCGGGGCGGTATCGATCGTCGGATACAGCCAGGAATGCGCCAGCCCGGGGTGTCGCCCACCGTACCGGGACGGGATGTCCTGCGTCCAGTTGCTCGGGATCGTCAGGCAGAACGCCAGCAGGCAGGCGAAGGCGATCCGCTGCGAGGCGAGTGGCGCCGCGTCGCGCGACCCGCCGGGGGAGGGTGCGGCAGCGAGAGTGCTGGTTTGACTCGTCAGACGACCGAGCCTCCGCAGGCGGGAGCGGTACAGCAGGGCACCGCCGGCGAGCGCCATCGCGATGTTGAGCGTCTGCCCCGTGCCGAGGGCGAGCCGGTGCGTGGGGTAGTCGCGAAACAGGTCGATGAAGACGCGGGGAAACGCGTACCAGAACACGAAGCGCGCCGCCGTCGCGCCCGGCGTCCGGTTCACCCGACCGACGTGCAGCAGCCAGGCCATCAGCACCAGGTTCTTCGCGCCGTCGTACAGCACGACCGGATGGCGAAACCCGTCGGCGTCGGGAAACTTGACCGCCCACCATACCTCCGTCACGGCGCCGACGATCTGGCCGTCGATGAAGTTCCCGAGTCGTCCCATCCCCAACAGAAACGCCGCGGGAACGACCAGAGCATCGGCCAGCAGCAGGAACGGTTTACGGTTCAGGCGGCCGAACACGGCCGCCGCAATCGCCCCCCCGAGCAGCAGGCCGTGCGTGGCCATGCCCCCGAGCCAGTAGGCGGGAATCAGCCTGGGATGCTCGCGGTAGAAGGGCCATTCGTCGAACGCAATCTCGACAGTGCGGCCGCCGGCGAGAACGCCGACGGCCATCAACAGGCTGAGACTCCAGACCTCCCGAGGCGACAGGTGCAGACGTCGATGACGGCGTCTCAGGAAGAGATGGATCTGCAGGAACCCGAGGGCGAAGCCCAGCCCGTACCACCACAGGTGCACGCCGGCGATGTCGAACACAATCGGATCGATCCGGTGAATCCAGGGTCCGGCCATCGCGGTCCTCCTGCACCAACTCTAGAGGCCCAACGCGCCGGAAGTCGTGATCGAAGTCTGAGAAATACCTGAGGTTTGGGTGATGGAACGACCGTCCTCGATCAGCCGCCGCCGACCTTGCGCGGCATCCGGGTGCGCGGGGCGAAGCCGCGAGAAGTCGCCGCCTTCCAGGGCTGCTGCGTCTGGTGCTTTGGCGCTCGTGGGGGAGCCGGCGTGGCGGCCTCAGACGACGGCTCAGCCGCGTCGGCCGCGCCTTTGGCCCGGGCGGCAGCCGCCCGGGCATCGTCTTTTTCGAGACAGCACTGTTTGTATTTGCGGCCCGAGCCGCAATGACAGGGCTGATTGCGCCCGGGTCGTGTACTGATTGGAGCAGCCATTCTACCCTTCCTCCTTCGGGGCGACGTAGCTCTTCCGGGCGCGCGGCTTGAGTCCCCGCCGGGCGACCCGCACATCGATGTCGTGCACCTTGCCGTCGCGTTTGGGCGGCGCGTAGCCGATGAGGTATTGACCGTGCAGCTCGTCGGCGACCCGGGTGAAGGCGGCGGCGAGATCCTGCCCGAAACGAATCTCCGTGTAGCCGCCGCCGGTGTGCTCGGCGACCCGCGCGAGGCCGGGGTCGGGCAGGTCGGCCGCCAGCATCGCCTGAAGGCCGCCGGGGCCGATTGGCGGCAGCCTCGGCCGCGCGCTCCGGCTGCGCAGACCGATGGCGTAGACCATCACGTCGTCGTCGCGGGCGCGGTCGATGACCTCGGCCTGGCTGACAAAACGCTGCCGGAAGCCGGTCGGGCCGCTGTCCTTGCCGTCGCTCAATGCGAGGACCACGCGGCGCTCTTCCCTTTCGTCTCCGAACGCCTCCAACGCCTCGTCG
>JACQVC010000465.1 GCA_016209995.1 Gemmatimonadota bacterium | reverse complement strand
GCCCTGACGGCCGCGGCTCCCGATCTGACGCCTGTGACCTTCGCCGCTGCCGCCGCATCCGGCTACGGCATCCAGGTGCGCTACGTCGGCAGCGTGTCGGCACCAATGCAGGAGGCTGTGAGCGCCGCCGTGGCGAAATGGACGCGTGCCGTGATCGGTGACGTCGCGGATGTGTCCGTCAACCTCCCGGCAGGTTCCTGCGCGGGCGTGTCATACTCCGCGCTGCGCGAGGTCGTGGACGACCTGCTGATCTTCGTTCAGGTCGTGGCGATCGACGGGCCTGGCAAGACGCTGGGCAGCTCGGCGCCGTGCTACGTTCGCAGCACTGGGCGACTCCCTATCCTCGGCGGCATCAAGCTGGATGCCGCCGACGTGAGCCAGATGGACGCCCAGGGCACGCTCGCGGACGTGGTGTTGCACGAGATCGGGCATATCCTGGGAATCGGGACGCTGTGGAGCGAGTTTTCGTTGCTGGTGGATGCAGGCACGAGCACGGTGAGTTTCACGGGCACGCGCGCGACGGAAGCGTTCCAGGCCGCTGGCGGCTCGAACTGGCTGGGCGTGCCCGTCGAGAACACCGGTGGCACGGGGACGCGAGACTCGCACTGGCGAGAATCCTCGCTGGGAAACGAGCTCATGACCGGATTCATCGATCTGGGAACGAACCCGCTGAGCGCGATCAGCATCGCTTCGCTGGGGGACCTGAGCTACACGGTTGATCTCGCGGCGGCCGACGGTTTCAGCGTGGTCGCCGCAGCCAGGGCAGCGCCGGCCGGCACAGCCATCGAGCTGCTCGATGATGTGGCCCCGGAGCCCTTGTTCGAGATCGACGAGAACGGAGTAGTCCGGCCGGTGCAGCCGCGGTAACAGGAGGGCAGCGCGACCGGCTCAATCTCACGCGGCGCGAAATTCCACGACAAAAAACTGACCCACGCGGACCGGGGTCCCGGCTGCGGCTCGACGACGACGCGAAGGAGCGGCTGGCAAAGGCTCCCTGGCCCGGCAACGTGCGGGAGCTGGCCAACGCACTCGAGCGCGCGGCCATCATGGCCGATGGCGATACCATCCGCGCCAGCGACCTCACCCTCTCGGCGCCCTCCCGGGCTGACCGCTCCGATGGCCGCACGATGGCCGAGATCGAGCGCCAGGCCATCTTGCGTACCCTCCAGGACGACAACGGGACCGCCGCCTCGCTGCCGAGCGGCTGGGTATCGGCGTCCGAACCCTCTACGAGAAGCTCAAACGCTACGAGATCGAGTGAGTGGACGGTTCGTCACACCTAACGAATCGCCGTGGCGACGGGTCTAGATGAGTGAGACGTGACACCGCGCCATGGATTGCGGCTGGTCGAAGTGGTCGTGGCGTGGTGACGCCGCCGGCAGTGGCGGCTCCGTCGCACCGGTCGCGCGTGCGGCTGTGGAAACACTGCCGAGATCTGTGACGGCAACTAAGGTGGAGGGAACAAATGAACGTACGGAGATGGGCGAGAGGGCTGATCATAGCGGCCGGCGTGGCGCTGGCGTCCGCGCCGGCAGGATGGGCACAGGGGCCGGTTCCGCCCGCACCGCCGGTACCGCCGGGGCCGGGAATGCAGCCCGGCGGCCCGGGAATGCCCGACATGCCCGGTATGCGTGGAATGATGCGGCGGATGCAGATCCGCCCGGGGCAGACGGGGCCGCGCGCGGCCGTCGGGGCCCCCGCGGAGGCGATCCTGCGCGCACGTGAACGCCTCAGCCTGACGGACGAGCAGGTAACGCGACTTCAGGCTTTGGCCGAGTCGCAACGGGAAGCGCTCCAGCCGCCGACGGCGGACCTCATGCGCGCCCGGGCGGATCTGCTCGAGGCGACGCAGGGGAATATCGACCTCAACGCCGCACGGGTGGCCCTGGACCGTCTCAGCCGCCTGCGCAACGACGCGACGTTGGCTCGCCTGCGTGCGCGTCAGGAAGCGCTCAATGTCCTGACGCCGGAGCAGCGCTCGCAGCTCGAGTCGGCGGGGCCGCAGCGCTTCGAACGCCGGGGATTCGCCCCTAGTCCGGATCGCCTGCGCCGACCCGGATTCGCGCCGGGTCCGCGCTTCCGCCGCCGCTAATCGCGCCCGCGTCACACGACACGTGGGGGCTGCCGCTGGTTCGCTAGGGGCTTCGAAGTCGCCTCCGATCCACGGCAGCTCCCAATCACGCTCGACCGCCGCGCAGTTCCCACGTCACACCAGCGGACCGAGTCACCCGGCGGCCGCCGCACGGCAGCGCGCGGCGTCGCGGGGCCGACCCATGCTCGCGAAGCGCGCGGCGGCCTCCTTGAAGAGCGCGGCTGCCTGTGGTGGATCCCCTTCGGCCAGGCGAATCACTCCGCGCGCTTCCCAGAGGCCGGCATGCCAGGGCCCGCTGGGCCACATTCCGGCGATACGCTCTGTCTCGTCGAGCCGCCGCCTCGCCTCATCCACGAAGCCTGCGCGCGCGAGCGCGATGGACGCGGCCATGCGAAACCCCATCGAGCAAGGCAGGCAGACGTCCCGCTTGCCCAGCGCCGCGTCGGCGCGGCTCACCAGGGCGGCGGCCTTGGACTCGTCTGGCGTGGCCTCGACCAGCGTTCCGTGCAGCCTGACCACGAGGTGCGACGCGAGCGGTCCGCCTTCGGCAAGGCGCAGGGCGCGGCGGATCAGTCGCCCGGCGCGCCAGCGCTGACCCCGCGCGATCTGCAGCTCGGCCAACCGCTGCATCGTCACGACCTGACCCCCGGGTGCAAGTGCTTGCTCGTGGAGACTGGCTGCCGCCGCCAGGTGTCCCTCGGCCGACGCGAGCCGATCGGAGAACAGATCCGCTTCTCCGAGCAGTAACTCAGCCAGCGCTCGACCCTGCACCGATCCCGCCTGCGTGGCGACAGCGAGCAGCTCCCGTGCGTAGTCGACCATCTCTTCGTGGCCTCCCGGCCCGCAGAGACAGAACTCGGCGAGGCAGAGGTGTGCGTCGAACACCGGCGCGGCCAGCTCGGGGGATCGACGAACCGAGGTGACGAACTCGG
>JACQVC010000473.1 GCA_016209995.1 Gemmatimonadota bacterium | reverse complement strand
GTGGAACTCCACCCGGCCTCCGTTCGCCACGCCGCCGTGCAGGTGCATGTTGATGTGCGGCCAGTTGCCGCCCATGGACAGCGGAACGCCGAACGCCTGGGCCAGCGCGGCCGCCTTGACGCCATTCGTGTAGCCTCCGATGTCGCGCACGTTGGGCTGCGCGTAATCGACAGCTTCCTGTATGAGATATTCCCGGAAGTTGATGAGGTCGGACGTGCCGGTGCTGCCGGCCGCCAGCGGGATCGTGGTCTGGCGGCGGAGATGCGCCATGGCCCGGGGGTCAGCCAGCAGGACGGGATCCTCGAACCAGGTGAGGTCGCACGACTCGACGCCCTTCGCGATGCGCAGGGCTTGCACATACGTACAGTTCTTGTTCGCGTCGATCATTAGCTCGACGTCCGGGCCGATGGCCTCGCGCAGCGCGCGTACGCGGCGGATGTCGTTCAGGATGTCCGCGTCGGTCGGCTTGCCGTAGATATCATCGACGGGCTTCGCCGATGCGCCGACGACCATCTTGAGGCTGTTCTGGCCGTCCGCGATGAGGATCTTCGCGACCTCAATGAGCTGCTCCTGTGTGTACGTTCCCAGACCGAAGGTGATGTAGACCGGGAGCCGCTCGTGCGCCCCGCCCAGCAGCTTCCACACGGGCTGGTTCAGGGCCTTGCCCTTGATGTCCCAGAGGGCGATGTCGATCAGGCTCGCCGCGCAGCTCCAGGTGGCCGCGAAGTACTTGTTGGAGAGCTGCCAGAACATCTTCTCGCGCACTTCCTCCGTGCGAAACACGTCCATGCCCACGATGGCCGGCGCGACCTCCCGGGTGATGAACTCCTTGATCGCCCAGCGCAGGGGGTAGGCCGACATGGCGTGACCCTGGAGTCCGCCTGCCGCCTCGATCTCGACAAAATCGACCAGGACCGGGCTCTCGGGCATGAGCGGATAGGAAAACGGCAGACGCAGGACCCAGCAGTTCACCTTCTCGATCCTCACGACACGCCTCCGGTGGAAGTCAGTACAGCAGGTAGCGCTCGCGAATGCGCTGGAAGCTGTTGCGTGGCTCCGCCCAGCCCGACAGTATCTCGGACGGCGAGCGCCGCCCCTCGATCTGCAGGCGAAGCTGGTCGGTTCCGGCCAGACGATCGAAGTGGTCGGCTCGCCATTCCCACCGGTCCCCCGTCAGCGCGCGTGCTTCCACGAGAGCCGCCACACCCGCGGCCGTCGGATCGTAGGTGCGCCGGTCCGTGACCACGAAACGCACGCCCTGCACTGCCACGCCGTTGTACTTCCCGTCTGCCGGATCGCGAGGAGTGAACGTGACCGGCTCGAAGCGGATTCCCGGCAGCTCGTAGCGGTTCAGGCGCTCGGCGAGCTGCGGCCCGTCCAGCCAGGGCGCGCCGACCTGCTGGAAGGCGGCATCCGTGCCGCGCCCGACCGAGAGGTTGGTTCCCTCGAAGAGGCAGGTGCCCGGATAATGCGTGGCGCTTTCCAGCGACGGCATGTTGGGCGACGGTGGCAGCCAGCTCAACCCGGTTTCGTCGAACCAGAGTCGGCGTTCCCAGCCCGAGGCCGGGACCACGGCGAGCTCCGCATCCAAGCCGTACTCCTGATTGAACAGACGAGCCAGCTCGCCGGCCGTCATCCCGTGGCGCATCGGAATCGGGTACATCCCGACGAACGAGGCGAACTGCGGGTCCAGCACGTTGCCCTGCACGTGATCGCCGCCCAGCGGGTTCGGCCGGTCGAGCACGATGAAGCGCACGCCCGCCTCCGCAGCCGCCTCCATCGCCAGCGCCATGGTGTAGACATAGGTGTAGTAGCGGGTACCGATATCCTGCACGTCGAAGACGAGGGCATCGAGTCCCGCGAGCATCGTGGGGGTGGGCTTGCGAGTATCGCCGTACAGGGAGAGGATCGGCAGTCCCGTCGGCTCGTCCACCGCGTTCTCGATGACTTCGCCCGGCGGCGCCGCGCCTCGAATCCCGTGCTCTGGTGCGAACAGCTTTACCAGCTCGATGCCGTCGGCTGCGACCAGGAGATCGATGGAGCTGACGCCATCGCTCGACACGCCGGTCTGGTTCGTGATCAAACCGACTCGCCGGCCGCGCACCAGATGGCTCGAGTCATCGAGGAGGACCTCGATGCCCGGACGCACGCGCGCAGCGCCTGCGGCACGGCTGGCGGCGGCCGACGCCCGCTCCTCGGCCGCGGGTTCGCATCCGGTCAGGACCGCCGTCGCGAATGCGAGGGTCAAGAGCGCGGCGAGGGGAAGCCAATGCCGTTGTGGCATATCCTGGCTGCAGATATCTTGCAAGAAGAGTCTCCGTCTGCCCGGCGCTGGCCGGGCGACAGGTGATCGAGGTGGCATCGCCCGACGCCGGGCGTGGAACATCGTGCCGCCACCGAGGTTCGTCAACGTTCGTCACCTCTTCGTGATCGGGTTCGTGAACGCTGCCGCGCTCAGGAATTCGGGCACCCGAACCAGTCGTTCGACATGCTGACGCTGCTGCGCCGTCGTGCCATGGGGGCCGCGGCCGGAGCCGCTGCCCTGGCGATCGCTTGCTCCTGGGTGGGGCTCGGGCCGGAGCCGGCATCCCAGCCGTCCCCTCCGCAGGCGCAGCGCGACTCCGTGGAGTCCGTGGCGCCCGAGCCCCTACCCGTCCCCCTCACTCTCGACCTGCAGACTGAATACCAGAATCCTCCTGCCCCCGATCCCACTGCGGAGAACTGGGCCGAGGCGGTGCTCGACCGTCTCACCCTGCGGCAGAAGGTCGCGCAGATGATCATGCCGTGGGTGCTCGGCGACTACGTGCCCGAGGGCGTCCAAGCGGCCGAACGTGTGCGCGATCTCATCGAGCAATACGAGGTCGGCGGCATCATCATGTCGGTGGGGACGCCCACCGAGGTAGCCGTCAAGCTCAATGCGCTGCAGCGCCGCTCGCGCCTTCCTCTCCTCGTGGGCGCAGACCTCGAGTCCGGTGCCGGCTTCCGCCTCTTCGGCGCCGTCTTCGTGCCCAACGGCATCGTGCTGGGCGGCGCAACCATGTTCCCGACCCAGATGGCTCTCGGCGCCACGCGGGAACCCGGACTGGCGTACGAGCAGGGACGCATCACCGCGCTCGAGGCGCGCGCCGTCGGGATCCACCTGACGTTCGCGCCCGTCCTGGACGTCAACAACAACCCGGACAACCCCATCATCAACGTGCGCTCGTACGGGGAAGATCCGGAGCTGGTTGCGCGCCTGGGCGCCGCGTACGTGCGCGGAGCCCAGGATTACGGGCTCGTCGCGACGGGAAAGCACTTTCCGGGCCACGGTGACACGGGCGTCGATTCGCACCTCGACCTACCCGTGATCAACGTGGACCGGCGACGGCTCGATGCCGTCGAGCTGGCGCCATTCCGCGAACTCATCGACGCGGGCCTCGGTGCGATCATGTCGGCGCACATCGCGGTCCCGGCCCTGACGCGAGGGGAGGTGGTGCCGTCTACGCTCTCGCGGCGGATCCTGACCGACTTGCTGCGCGATGACCTGGACTTCGGCGGGCTCATCGTGACGGATGCGATGGACATGTACGCGGTGGACCGGCGCTACGACCGCAGAGAAGCGGCCGTGCTGGCGGTCGAGGCGGGAACCGATGTGCTGCTCATGCCGCCGGACGTCGAGCTGGCGATCCAGGGGCTGGTCGGCGCGGTCGCCAGCGGCCGCCTCAGCGAAGAGCGCATCGACCAGTCCGTCCTGAGAATCCTCCGCGTCAAGCAGCGCCTGGGTCTGCACCTGCGCCGTGACGTGGATATCGAGGCGATCCCCAGGGTCGTGGGCATTCCGGAACATGTGGAGGTCGCCCAGCAGGCGGCGGACCGATCCGTCACGCTTCTGCGCGATGAAAAGGGCACCGTGCCGCTGAGCCTTCCGGCCGGGGCCTCGATCCTGTCCGTTACGTACCGCGGCGCGGCGAACCTCCTGGCCGGACGCTTCTTCCATGCCGAGCTGAGGAGTCGCTATACGGCGGTGCGGGAGGTCTACGTCGGTCCCGAGACGCCGGCCGAGGTTTATGATCGCATCCTCGCCGATTCCCGCATGGCCGATCTCGTCATCGTTTCGCCCTATGTCGTCGCCGTCGCTTTAGGCGGTAGCGTCGCCGTTCCCCCGGAGTTCTCGCGGTTCATTACGGCACTGGCCGAAGCAGGCACGCGGCACGTCGTGGTTTCTTTTGGCAACCCGTACCTGATCAGCGCATTTCCCGAGGTCAGCAGTTACGTGCTGGCGTGGAGCCCTTCCGAGGTGAGTCAGCGGGCGGCGGCGCGGGTACTCCTCGGCAGGCTCCCGATCAGCGGACGAACTCCCACTCGCATCCCGCCGTTCTTCGAGATCGGTGACGGGATACAGCGCCCGAGTCGAGCTGAGCCGCAGCGCTGAGCAGCAGTTCGACGGACGGTTCGCACGGGCTCGGGGGGATGCTGGAAAGCATCGGATGGAGCGCAATCGCAACGACGCCGAGATGGAGCGGGGCGCGCGACCCATTGTAGTTCCTCAGCCGCCTGCCAGGGTCGCGATGTTCGCGCAGGTGCTGCTGGCCGGGATCGTCGTGGTGGCGGCGTGCGTTCCGGCATCGGAGCCCGGGGCCAGGGCAAGCTTGAAGCAGGCATGGCTGCCGGCCTTCGCTTCCACGGGTAACCTTCCTGCGGGCGCTGACACCCGGCAGAGCGTGGCCGTCGTCGAGCCGAGTCAGGTCGGTCTCGATCCGCAGCGGCTCGCGCGGGTGGATAACCTGATCCGGGCGGCGATCGCCGACTCCGTGACGCCAGGCGCCGCCCTGGCCATCGGCCGACGGGGGCGCCTGGTTCGCCTGCAGGGCTACGGACACCTGGACTGGGCGGACGGCTCCCCGCCGGTCACCGACTCCTCCCTCTACGACCTGGCCTCGCTCACGAAAATCGTGGGCACGGCCACCGCTCTCATGATCCTGACCGAGCGCGGTAGCGTCGATCTGGACGCGCCGGTGTCACGCTATCTGCCGTGGTGGCGCGGCGGCGGGAAGGGAGCCGTGACGATCCGGCAGCTTCTCCTGCACCGAGCGGGGCTGCCGCCCTTCCGCCCCTTCTGGCGCGAGCTGCGTGGTCGCGATGAGTACGCGCGCGGCATTGCAGCGCTCCGCGTCGTATACCCGCCCGGGGACAGCACCGTCTACAGTGACATCGGCTTCATGGCGCTCGGCTTCGTGGTCGAAGCCGTGACGGGTGACGCGCTGGACACGTTCGTTCGCCGCACGG
>JACQVC010000053.1 GCA_016209995.1 Gemmatimonadota bacterium | reverse complement strand
GCGATCATGGACCACGGGCGAGTCCTCAAGCTCGGCGTGCCCGACGACCTGGTCGCCTCGTTGGGTGCGGATCACGTGGTCGAGGTCTCGGTCAATGGAAGCCAACCGCTGGAGGCCGACGAGTGGCGCAGAATACCCGGCGTGCTGGCCGCGCGCGTTCAGGACGGCACGGTCTCGCTTACGGTCAAGGAAGTGCACCGCGCGGTGCCGGCCGTGCTCGAGAAGCTGGCGCGTGCCGGCGCCGAGCTGGGCGGCCTCGTCATTCACCACGCGACGCTGGAAGACGTGTTTCTCGCCCTGACCGGGAGGCACCTGCGCGATGAATGAGCGGGACCGAGGCCATCCGCTGGTCGAGCTCACGCTGTTCCGCGTGCGCGAGTTCCTGCGCGAGCCGGAGGCGGTCTTCTGGACGTTCGTCTTCCCGATCGCGATGGCGCTCGCCCTCGGGATCGCATTTCGCGATCGGCCGGTCCAGCCCTCAGCGGTCGCCGTGCTGTCCGGGCCGCAGGCTGAGACGCTGCGCTCGGCGCTCGAAGCTCATGCGGATCTGGACGTCACCGTCCTGGAGCGCGCGGCGGCCGAGGAAGCGTTGCGCGCCGGGCTAGTTGGCCTGCTGGTCATCCCGCAAGAGCATGGCCTGACGTACCGGTACGATGCGGCGAGGCCGGAGAGCCGACTCGCCCGCGTCCAGGTCGAGCTGGCACTCGCGCGCGCGGCCGGATACGCGGAGCCCGCGGACTCCAGAGAGGAGCTCGTCAGCGAGCGCGGCTCCCGCTACATCGATTTCCTGATACCCGGACTGCTCGCACTGAACATCATGGGCTCGGGGCTCTGGGGCGTAGGCTATTCGGTCGTGCAGCTCCGCACGCGGATGCTCCTGAAGCGTTTCGTCGCCACGCCGATGCGCAGGAGTCACTTCCTGTTGAGCTTCGCGCTCGGTCGCCTGGCCTTCCTCGCCCTCGAGGTGGTGGTCCTGCTCGTGTTCGCGTGGCTCGTCTTCGATGTGACGGTGCGCGGCTCGCTGGCGCTGTTCGCCCTCATCGCGGTGCTGGGGTCGCTCGCGTTCGCGGCGCTCGGCCTGCTGGTGGCCAGCCGCGCCACTACGGTCGAGGGCGTGACCGGCCTCATGAACCTGGCGCAGGTGCCGATGTGGATCCTCTCCGGCGTATTCTTTTCCTCTACCAATTTCCCGCGCGGCATGCAGCCGCTGATCCACGTGCTTCCGCTCACACCGCTCGTGGACACTCTGCGCGCGGTCATGAACGATGCCGCGAGCCTCACGGACGTGCTCGGTGGGATGGCGGCGGTGACCGCGTGGGGGATCGTGAGCTTCGCGATCGCGCTCAAGATCTTCCGTTGGCGGTGAGGGAGTGCATTCAACGTGGCCCACGGCGCCAGACGAAAAGCGGGCACTGGTCGGGTTTCTTCGCGCGCTGCCTCGCTAGAGGAAGCCTGGTGCCCTCTTGGTCGTCCCTCCCACTCCATCAACCGGTTGGCTACATTGGCTCGCATGAGCATGGACGCGCCCCGCGCATCCGACGAACGTGCGGTTCCGACGCCGGGGCAGGTAGCTGCGCGATCGGGGATCGGAGACGGCGAGATGTCGCTACCGCTGCCCAAACGGCGCTTCACCGTGGACGAGTATCTGCGGATGGCGGAGCTCGGCATCCTGAGCGCCGGCGAGCGCCTGGAACTGATCGAGGGCGAGATCATCCAGATGGCCGCGATGGGGAGCCCCCATGCCGCGTGTGTGAGCCGGCTGACCCAACTCCTGACGCGTGGAGTGGGCGACCGCGCGCTGGTGAGAGTGCAGTGCCCGATTCATCTGAGCGATCTCTCGGCGCCCGAGCCCGACCTGGCCCTGGTGCGGCCACGGGAAGACCATTATGCCTCGGCGCATCCCGGAGCGGACGACGTCCTCTTGCTGATCGAGGTGGGGGAGACGACTGTGGAGTTCGACCGGGGAGCCAAAGCCGCGCTCTACGCCCGAGCCGGGATCGCGGAATACTGGCTGGTGGATCTTCCGGCCAGTGCGATCGACGTGTTTCGCGAGCCCGGCACGGAAGGCTACCGCGACGTGCGCCGTTACCGTGCCGGCGATCTGCTGCGTCCCGCGGCCTTACCGGATCTGGACGTCCTGGTCGAGGCGGTGTTGGGCTGACAGGCGCCCGCAACGCGACCCGCTAGTCTTTCAGCGATCTGTTCGACTACCCGCTGTTGCCCTGAGCGGCGGGTCTCAAGCAGAACGGGCAGAAGCGCCACCCCTTCTCGAGGTCATGCCCGCACGCGCATGCATGGCGGCGCAACGCCCCGCAACCGGGGCAGCCGAGTGCGCCCGACGGAACCTCCGCACCGCAGGACGTGCAGGGCGGCGTGGTGGAGGTCGTAAGGCCGGCCACGCGGGCCAGCTCCTCGCTCGACGTAATCCCGGCCTCGACCTTACGCCGCGCGTCTTCGGTCATCGGGCGCATGCCGTTCTCGGCCGCGACCGCACGCAGAGCGGCGAGCGGAGCCTCTCGCAGGATCTCGGCGCGCAGCCCATCGTCTACTACCAGAACCTCGAAGACACCGATGCGGCCGCGATAGCCGTCGTGGCAGCGATCGCAGCCGGTTCCCCGCCCGCCGCACGCTGCGCAGAGTCTGCGCACCAGCCGCTGGGCCACGACGCCCGCTAGGCCCGCCGCCACCAGGTAGGGCGGCACACCCATGTGGAGAAGCCGGCCGATCGTGCCCGCCGCGTCGTTGGTGTGAATCGTCGAGAGCACGAGGTGCCCGGTCGTCGCCGCCGACATGGCGATCTCCGCCGTCTCACCGTCCCGAATCTCGCCGACCATCACGACGTCCGGATCCTGCCGAAGAATGGCGCGCAACGCCGCAGCGAACGTGAGGCCGGCCCGCGGCTGAACGTGAACCTGACTGATGCCCGGCAGCCGATACTCGATCGGGTCCTCCAGCGTGACGATGTTCAGGCGATCCCGGTCCAGCTCGCCCAGCGCACCGAACAGCGTGCTCGTCTTGCCGCTTCCCGTCGGCCCGGCCGCCAGAATCACGCCCTGACCCTGCGCCAGCAGTGCGCGCAGGCGAGCCAGATCATCGTCCGCGACACCCAGGGCGTCGAGGTTCCGCGGTGAATCCGCAGGGTCCAGGATCCGGATCACGGCCTTCTCACCACCCGACGTGGGCAACGTCGAGACGCGCACGGTCAGGCGCGTAGCGCCGTGCGATAGGGGGAAGCGCCCATCCTGCGGGCGGCGCTTCACCGCGATGTCCATCCCCGCCATGACTTTGATTCGTGAGATCACCGCGGGATGACTCGCCGAGGGAAGATCCATGACGCGCTGCAGAACGCCGTCGATGCGGTAGCGAACGTGCAGCTCACGCTCGTGCCGTTCGATGTGTATGTCGCTGGCCCGCTGCTCGACCGCTCGCCGCAGGATCAAGTCCACCAGCTTCACGATCGGCGCGGCGCTCGCCGCGCGCTCGAGCGCCCGTGCGCTGTCGTCGTTTGTCGGTCGGTGCCCGGGCAGCCGATCGACAATATCGCTCAGCTCACCGCCGTACGACCGTGCCAGCGCTTCCGCCAGCACCGAGGCGGCCGCCACGCTCGGCTCCACTCGCCGGCCCGTCTGGAACTGGATGTCGTCGATCGTCCGGAGATCCAGCGGATCGACCATCGCCAGACGCAGTACGCGACCCGTCGCCGCCAGCGGCAGCACCTTGCGCTCGCGCGCCAGTTCCGGCCGCACCAGCGCGAGCGCACCCGACTCCGGCTCCAGCGGCGCGTCCGCGACTGGAAGGTTCAGCTGGGCGGAGAGAGCGAGTGCGATCGCCGCTTCGTCCGCCAACCCCCGCCGCACCAGAACCTCGCCCAGCCGCAGTCCCGTCTGGCGCTGCTCCTGCAGCGCGCTGGCCAGCGCGTCGTCGCTCAGCTCACCGCACTCCACCAGCAGGCGGCCCAGGACCTTCGATCTCGCTGCCACGCCGGCGAGGATGGCGGGCAAGATCAGGGCCCGACCATGACTGTGTGGGCCGCGGTGCAGCCGAGTGCCGTCCCCGGCAACGGTCCGGTTGAGTTGGCCTGACTGCTCTGTGGGCGGACTACCCGTGTCGTGGCTCCTGCTGGCTCGGCACGCCCAACCACTCCATCAGGACCTGCGGCACATCGGTGATCGCGCGCAGACGTTGGGCCTGTGCGCTGGCATCAGGACCGGCGATCAGCCCCAAAGCAGGATTCGTCGTGTGTCCTCCGCGGACATCTTCGATGTTCCCGTGGTCGCTCGCGAGCAGCAGCAGCGTGTCGGCCGGAAGCGCCTTCACGACCCCGCCCAGAAATTCGTCTACGACCTGGAGGGCCCGGACGGCACCCTCCATTCCGCCCCTGTGGCCGGCCAAGTCCGTCGAGTAGTGGGCGAAGACGGTGAGGTCCTCGCCGGCGGCTATGCGGGCCAGGTTCGCACCCGCCTCGGCAGGCTCGATGTCGGGGACTTCGGCGTGCCCGAGGCGACCGCGCCATCCGGTGTTCACGATCTCGCTCGCCACCGCCTCGCCGCTGCGCAGCGAGTCCGCATGGCGGTTCAGCAGCCCGCTGGCGCGCGCCGCCAGCGGGGGAGCCGGCGACCGCCGGAACCCGTGCCGCTCGAAGTACCATTTCGGATACGCGTTCGCGAAGGCGGCGCGAAGGCCCGCGCGCGCAGCCGCGCTCATCAGGTTCTCCTGTTCGAGGAGCGGCCGCAGAGCGACGGGCGTCCAGGGGCCGAAGTGCCTGCCGTACAGACGAGGCGCGTTGCGTCCGGTCAGAAGAGCGGTCTGGCCCGTGCCGCTCTGCGGCGTGCCGGGCACGCCGAGGACGGCGTCCAGCGGTGCGATGGCCGTGGCCGGGCCGCAAATGGCGGGGTCGTCCAGCGTCGGGATCTTCCCTCCGAGCAGCGTTTTGAGCGCGGGAAGCCCGGCCCGGAGGAAGGGGTTCAGCTCGGGGTCGGCCGGACCGATTCCGACGCCGTCGACGAAGATGAAGAGCGCGCGGCGGCTCATGTCTGAGTCTCGAGGGCGCGGCGGGCGGCGGCGGCGGTGACGCCCGCGATCCTGACCGTCTTCGCCCGGGAGGCGTGTCCCCGCACGACGGTGACGGCCGAGCGCGGCACGCCGAGCGCTTTCGCCAACACGCGCACGAGCTCGTCGTTGGCCGCGCCTTCGACCGGCGGCGCCGCCAGCCGCACTTTGAGTCGTCCCCCGTGCTCACCCACGATGGTGCTTTGCGCGGCCCGGGGCTGCGCCTGCACGGCGATTTCGATTCCGCCCGCACGCTCGGTAATCACGGATTCACCGCCGCGACATGTCTCATCACGCCAGCCACGGCAAATCAGCGCCGCAGCCTGTCGAGGACCCGCTGGATCGGAGGGCGTTGATCGTCCTGGCGCAGGAGCTCGCGGATCAGAGAGTCGCGCCTCACCAGGTCGAGAAAGCCGAGAATCAGGAAGAGAAGTGCAGCTATGGCGAGCAGTGCGGGAAGCATGGCCCGCGGCGAGACACGCTTCGGAGACGGATCGGAAGCGGGTCGGGGCACTCTCTGGGCTAGCCTGCCGCCCTGAGGTCGACCGTGATCTGCACGCTCACGTGGCCCAGGTCGGCGCGGTCGCGAATGGCCGCGCGGAGCCGCGGCTCGAGCTTCGCGTACGCAGCCATCACGCCCTCGCGCAGATGCTCGCGCAGCACCTTCAACGCGTTTACGTCTGCGCGGCTCGTTCCCGTCGCCTCTTTTGCCTCTTCCAGCGCGTCCGGGCGGACCTCGAAGGGCGCCATGGCTACGTCATCATTGCGCTGCGCATCCAGATACTGCACCGAAATCGTCACGTCGCCGCGCGCGCGGTGCTCTGCGAGGTCGCCAATGCCGCGAAAACGTGCCGCGATACGCCGAAGGTCCGCGCTCTGCGCGGTCTTCGTGTAACTGGTGTCAATGAGATTGAAGATTCGGGTGAGTCGTTCGTGCTGGGTGGAGGAGGGGTCGGGCTTTTCCGTGCCAAGCTCGCGAGCGCTGGCCTGACGTACGGTCGGCGCCCCGGGATCATCGAGGTCCCGATTGCGCTCGCGATCGATGTGGTCGAGGATTCTGTCCGGATGCGTGCGATAACTCATTCCCCCGTCCTCCATGTAGCGTGTTCTGGAATCCTTTACGATAACGTCGACAAGGCCTTCGGTCTAGGAGCAGGCTCAGGCTGCTCGCCGGGCCACCGGACACCCATAGGATTGTGAACAGAATGCGCCAAGACCTCAGCGGTTCGCAGCCCGGCATGGTGATGACCTGCCAACGCCGTTTGTTCCCATTGCCGCCAGACATCCATTACCTGAACTGCGCGTACATGGCGCCGCTCTCCTATCCGGTGCAGGAAGCGGGGACCGCGGGGATTCGGCAGCGGGCGCAGCCCCACGCGATTCAGTCCCCGGATTTCTTCGACAAGAGCGATGAGGTCCGCCGCCTCTTCGCGCGCCTGGTCAACGCGAGTGACGCAGAGCGGGTCGCGATCATCCCGGCGTCGTCGTACGGAATCGCCACGGTTGCGAAGAACGTGCCAGTCGAGCGCGGTCAGAACATCGTGCTCACGCATGAGGAGTTCCCGGGCAACTACTACGCCTGGCAGCGCCTCGCGGAACGAGCCGGACTCGATCTGCGGATCGTTGCGCCGCCCGCCGACTCTTCCCGGCGAGGAGAGGAGTGGAACGCGCGTGTTCTCGAGGCCATCGACGCGAGTACGGCCGTGGTGTCGCTGGGACACGTGCATTGGACGGACGGCACGCGTTTCGCTCTCGAGCGGATCGGTGAGCGAGCTCGAGCTATGGGTGCGGTGTTCGTCGTGGACGGCACGCAGTCGGTCGGGGCGCTGCCTTTCGACGTTCAGAGACTGGAGCCCGACGCTCTGGTCTGCGCGGGCTACAAGTGGCTGTTGGGCCCGTACTCG
>JACQVC010000472.1 GCA_016209995.1 Gemmatimonadota bacterium | reverse complement strand
TCGAGCAGCAGATCGACGGCGGCGGCGACATCGCCTCGCTCCAGACGTCCCAGAGTGACGCGCTCCCCTTCTGATCGGCCGTGCGCGCGGAGATCGAACAGCAGGACTTCGAACCCGGCGTCATGGTAGGTACGGGCCAGGTCGAGCGCCGCGCCCGCCCACGCGTCGGAATCAATGCCATGAATCAAAACGACTGCGTGATCGCCGGGTGAGGGAATCGCCCACCCGGCGAGTCGGATCCCGTCGGCGCGGCTGTTGAACGCGACGGGTTCGACCTGCAGTTCCGACGGGGGACCGCTGCCGGGTGGGCAGACATCCCTTGATGGCGTCAGACTGGCCGACAGGATGTAGACCGACACTGCGCAGTACGCGACCACTGCGGCCACCGCTCCGAACGCGATGTACTGTGATGTTCGCGTCATGGCGGTTCACTCGCCGAGCCGTCGAGATGATGCGCTGACCAGCAGCCCCCGGGCAAACAGGTACAGGGCGGAGGCGGTCAGCAGGTGCCACAGGAAGTGTGTGCCGATCGGGATGGACGAGCAGAGGAGATTGTCCATTGTTCGAGAGAGGACAGCGGCCACGAAAAGGCCAACCGCGGCCAGAATCGTGAGCCGTTCGCGCTGCTGCGTGCCGGAGTGATAAAGGCCGACGCCGAGCGCGGCCAGAAACGCCGGCGCGTACATCAGCGAGCCGTTCAGCAGTTGCGGGAACTGCCGGCCGGCGTACGCGGCAACCAGGAACCCTGCCAGTACGCCCACGAGGGGCGCGGGTGCGATTCCGACGATCCGCCGCCCGTAAAGCCACAGGAATGACGCCTGGAACAACAGGATCGGCACGACGTCGAGCACGCGCGCCCACGGCGTCGCAAACGTGTGGAAGAGCGCACTTCCGGTGCCGATTGCGACCAGCAGTCCGACGAGGAGGCGAGCACCAGGGTCGGCAGTCCCGCGACCGATGCGCCAGACCGCCCAGGCAGCCGCAAAGTAGGCGAGGTTCGTGAGCGCGTTAAGCGGCTCCGCCCAGAGACCCGGGCCCGTGCGCTCGCAATACAGGTCGATCACCCGAGTGCCTCCATCGGGACAGCGCTCGCCACCACATCGCGGTCGCACGGCTCCGCGTTATGACACGGGAGGCGCGGCACTCGCGACGGCCTCATCCCTATGTCATTCGCGTTCACGCCGATCGCCACAACCCCCACGACCTGCATCCCGACAGGAAGTCGGCGAACGCGATGCACGCGACTACGTCGATGATCGGAACCGGCACGTCACGCTCCTTGGTCTCTGAGAAGAGGCAACAGAGGTGCCGCTCGCAGATGGAGATCGGCAACCCCTACCCGGTGGGAGGCGTGTCCGTGACGAAATCCGGCGCCAATGCGGAGCCGAGGAGCGAGAGGCGGACCGTACTCTGAGTCCGACTCGACACGGCTCAGCAGCCGGCCCGCTCCACCGGCTTCCCAAGTCCGCGACGATGGACCCGCGCGTCGGTCAGGCCGGCAGGATGGCAAGACGACGGCGGCGTCCGGGCCGGTAGATCGAGAAGTGCCGCCGGTCGAGCGTGAAGATCCGAGTCAGACTCTCGCGTTCGGCAACCCGGACCAGGGCAGCATCGGCGAGGTCCATCGGGAGATCCCGGTACTTCTCCATCAGCTCACGCATGCGAGGCGCGTCGCCGGCATCGAGAGGCGCGAGCATCAAGGCATCGGTCTCGATCCGGCTCCACAGCGCCTTCTGGCCGCGCCATGAGTCACCCAGCAGATGCATAGCCTCGGTGAATGCGGGCCAGACCGTGACGAGAGGATCGCCGAGGCTCTTGAGCGTCTCGACGCACGCGTCGTGATGCGCGTCATCGGCGTCGATCAGCGCGACCAGCGGTCCCGCGTCAACGAGGACGCCGCGCACGGGCCTTTCGGATGGCGAGTTCGGTGAAGAGCTCGCCGGTCGTCTTGCCCGGATCCCGTCCGCCAGTCCCGACGATGCCGATGACATCAGCCCATAGGTGATACGGGCGCCCCCCCGGGGTATCGCTGTCGGTGCCAGTGGTGTAATGCTCGATGGCTTCGCGAACGACGTCAGACCGCGTTTGCCGGCGGCGCCTGGCCATGGCGTTCAGGGCACGTTCGATCTTGGGCGTCAAGCGGACGGTCAGTGGCATTGGCAGCCTCGTAATACAACTGAGTATTACACATCGGGGCGTGGGGCGGACGCAAAGACGTGGACATCCGCAACGCTCGCAAACGTCCCGTGAACGCGCGGAATCGGCGTTGTCTCGGCAGACGACCTGGTGAACGGATGAGTGTGGGCTGGGAGGCAGGGATTCGCGGATTTTCCCAACGGCCGCCTATCAACCGCTTCGCAATCAACCACTTCTGGCCGACGTGCCCGGCGAGTGACGGATTTGGGTGACGCATCGGCCCTTTCTCGCCGGTCATAATACCCATATCAGGATTGCCGCCGCCTTTGTGTACGGTTCCGTCGCATCGCAAAGGGACACCGCCCAGAGCGACATCGATGTGCTGATCATCAGCGACGAACTTACCCACGGAGAGGTGTTTCAGGCCCTCGAATCTGCGAGCCGCACTCTCGGGCGCCGGGTGAATCCCACGATCTACACCGTCGCAGATTTCAAATCGCGCGTACATCACCATAACGCGTTTCTCACGCGCGTGCTGCAGCGACCAAGGCTCTGGTTGATTGGATCGGACCGTGACATCGCCGCTTGACCGCAATGCCGGGCCTGGGAAGCCGCTCGCTCACGAGCCTCCCGATGCGGCGGAGTTCGATGGCCTCAGACAGTCAGCGCTGGCGCGGCTGAAAGATGCGGAGAATCCGGCGAATTCGCTCGCAAGCCGGTTCGATCTCGCATACGGCGCCGCGCATGCGCTGTGCCTGGCCGCCCTGCGGTACCACGGTTACCGACCGACGCAGCGATACATCGTTTTTCAGGTGCTCCCCGACAGCCTCGGTTTGAGACCGGAGTGGGCGCCTTCCTGCAGCAGCGAAGCGGCATGGATGGCACTCCCACCATAGGGTCCGCGGAAGAGGCCAAGGCCCTCCGGCGTTGTCGGTTCCTCAAGCGTGAAGGCCACCCGTTCGACACGGGCCCGGAGGGGCAACCTGTCCAGCAGGTGCGCGAGTTCGGTCAAGCCGGCTTCTCCGAAAGAACACGGACCTGCGTCTCCAGGCGCGTGGGATCCACGCGGACGGTCGCAACCCGCTCAGGAGTGGTCAAACGGAAGCTCACGCGGTGTGTGGGCCGGCTCCGGCTGCCTGCTCCAGGTACACGAGTATGGCGCGGAGCGTTTGCAGGTCGTGCAGCCGCTCGTCTTCGATGGTCATTCCGAACTCCCGCTCGACTCCCGCGACAACCCGCAAGACCGAGAGCGAGTCCAATCCCAGCTCGATGGCCAGCTCATCGTCGAGAGCGAAGGAGTCGGGTGGCACGTGCGCGACGTGCGCGACGATGTGCCGCAGTCGTTGTTCCGTAGATGGGTGCGTCATGCATCCGCCTCAGCCCTTTCCGGAAGCGCCTTGATGATGTCGATGTACCGCCGACGACGATTGTGCAGCATCTCCTCGGTGTAGAGCTCCGTAAACAACCACCGCAGGCCGGCCTCGAGCTCGTCGACGGTCATCTGCTTCGGACGGAAGGTGACGTCGAACAGCGTGCACCGATCCCAGAAGCGCTCCTGGAGCAACCGATGCTCTGTCCTGAGCCGGTCGTACAGCCGCGTCCCGGGAAACGGCGTGAGCACGGTCACCTGCACCTCAAGCAGTCCAGACTCGCGCACGAAATCTCGAATCTCCTCAAAGATGTCCGGCGTATCGGAGTCGAGACCCACGATGAAGCAGCCGTTGACGGTGACACCGGCGGACTGGAGTCGCTCGATCGCCCGCAGGTAATCTCCCCGGCGTTTGGCCTTCCAGTTGGACCGCTCGATGCCCTCCAGGCTCTCTCCGCGCGGGCTCTCGAGACCAATGAGGACCTGATAGCAGCCGGCGCCATAGAGCAGACCCGGCAGCTCCGCATCGTCGGCCACGCGGAGGTCCGTTTCCGTGAACCAGCGCAGACCACACGGGGCGAGCATTCGCAGAAACTCCTTCGACCAGCTCCGGTTGACGAACGTGTTGTCGTCGGCGAATTCAAGGAAGGGCCGATCGAAGAGCTGGACGATCCGTTTCAGCTCCTTCTCGACCGCGGCAACGGGCTTTTGGTCAAATCGCGGCGTGAAGATCTTCGATTCGGCGCAGAAATCGCAGTCCAGCGGACACCCGCGAGACGTCTGGATCGTGATCCGGTTATACGGCCTGCCGACCAGCAGCTCGAACCGTGGAAGAATCGGATCGACTTCGGTGTAGAAGCCTCGATTCGATCCTCGATACCTGGCCTTCAACGTGCCCGCGGCGTAGTCGTTCAGCAGTTGCGGCCACGTGTCCTCCGCCCCGCCCCAGACGACGGCATCGGCGTGCTGCAGTGCCTCATCTGGCAGCAGCGTGACGTGCGTACCGCCCAGCACGACCGTCGTCCCGCGTGCGCGGTACTGGTCCGCCACCGCATAGGCTTCGTCGATCTGGGCTGTGAACGAGGAGATGCCCACCAGATCGAAGTCCGGCAGGCTGGCCACCTGCCGAATATCAGCAATCTCGAGATAGGACACCTCGTGTTCCGGCGGCGTCAGGGCCGCCACGACCAACAGTCCGAGCGACGGTAACGATGCGATCACCTTCCCGCGGTTCACGAAGCCTGGCAGCGTGACCCCGAGCGCCGCCAGTTCCGCCGTTTTCACACGCACGCCAGACATGGCGATCAAGCCAATGTTCATGAGGCATCTCCCTGTGACAACCCGTAGACGAGAACAGCCAATGCCACGAACGCCGCCGTCGCCGGCACTGGGAGCCCCCACTTCCAGTCGATCTGAAAGGCCGCCAGTGCCAGGACGATCGGCATCAGCACACCCGACAGCATCATGCTCACGGACGCGACCCGGCGGGCCCTCTCCGACACGCGCAGGCGATCAACTTCATGGCCGTACAGGATGTTCACCATCCCAAGCGCCATCGCGGCGATGTGCGAAAAGCGGAGCAGTCGCCTTGGCAGCGAGGCGTAGTCGGCAAACCGCGCCGGCGCCGGGATCGGACCGTCAAAGACCCAGGCGCCAAGCGCCATGCCGCCGAGAATGCCCACCAGCATCAGGCTCCAGCCGAACAGCCGGTTCCTCCATCCCACGCTGCGCGCGTTCATGTGGCGTTCCTTTCTCTGTCGAGGACCGTGATGCGTATC
>JACQVC010000461.1 GCA_016209995.1 Gemmatimonadota bacterium | reverse complement strand
GACTGACGACTGACGACTGACGACTGACGACTGATGAACTTCCAGGTTGGCGCGGCGTGGGCCGTCGGCGACACGCGTGGTCGCCTGCGCCGGCACGTAGGCCTTCTCCGCCTCGCTGAACCGCTCGGTGTCGGTGGAGGCGGGGGGCGTCTTTTCCTGCAACGGGGCTCGTGGTGCCGGGCGCAACTGGCGGTGGGCTGGGTTGCGGCGCCGAGGGCACCGGAGGAATGGCCTTCTTGATTCGGCCCTTGATGCGGTCAGCCATACTCTGCGCCTGCACCACCTCTTCGAAGGGAGGGGCGCACGCCGGTCTGCTGGCGCGGGGATCGCTGGGCAGGCCGAGATGCGGAGGATCCACGCCAGTTTCAGCGGCAATTCGCGCCAGAGGAAGCCAGCCGGCAATACTGCCGGTCCGGATGTAACATTTGCGGTTCACAGGTTCCAGCTCTGACGACGATGCATAGGCCCGGCCAGATCATTGACTCGCACATCCACCTGGTCACATCAGGGACGCACGAGGTGAAGCTCCGGCGCTTGTCAGGTCTGGCCCCGTGCCTCGTGGAGGCCTACCGGCGCCGATGGAACGACAGCCTGGCATCGAGACGCGAGGAGACACCCGAAGCGGACCCGGCGCATGTCCAGATCGTTGCGAAACGATGGGAAGCGGCGCTCGATGCCGCAGGCGTCGAACGTGGTGTCTTTTTCACGTCGCCGGACTACCACGACGATCTGCTGACCTTCATCTCGCTGAATCCGGGGCGCTTTATCGGCTACACGACGTTCGATCCGACCGACTGCGCGAACGCCGATCTGCTGAGGAGACAGATTGACGAACACCTCGTGCGGGGTCTCAAGCTCTACCCGATGGCTCTTGGATTTCGCGTGGACGATGAGGCGTGCGATGAGGTGTATGAGGTGTGCGAGAAGAAAGGCATTCCCGTCATCATTCATTTCGGGATCTCCATCAATGCCATGCACGACCTGCGCTACGGAAACCCGCTGGATCTCTCGGGCCCTGCATTACGTTTTCCCTCGGTGAATTGGATCATTCCGCACTTCGGGGCTGGTTTCTTCCGCGAGACCCTGATGGTGTCGGTCCAGCATCGGAATGTGCACATCGACACGTCATCGTCGAACAACTGGGTGAGCTGGGATCCGCACGGGTTGACCGTGGCGGATCTGTTCCGGCGGACGGTCGACGCCGTTGGATCCGAGCGACTGATATTCGGAACCGATTCGAGCTTCTTTCCGAGGGGCTATCGGACGAATATTCTGAATGACCAGCTCGCCATCTGCCACGACCTCGGCCTGTCGCCGGAGCAGATCGACGATATTTTTCGCGGCAACATCCAGCGCATTCTCGACACTCACGTGCCGGCGCGGCCCCGGAGCCAGGATGGTCCCGGCTGATTGTCCGGCCCTGTTCGGGACCACCGAGCTTTGCAGCCGCGTCGATACATCGCACATCGGGAGGGACCGGTGGACAATCCGATAAAGGCGCTCAAAGACGAGATCAAGAACAGGGCGCTCATCTACTACGAGATCTACCTTCAACTGTCGGCCGAGCTCGGATCGAAGGAAGCGATCCGGCTCATGGGCAAGGCAGTGTACGAGCGCGGAAAGGCCAAGGGTGAACAACTCGGCGAGAAGATTGGAGAGCCCGATCTCGCGCGGCTGGCTCGCGCATTCGTGGAGGGCAAGAACGGGATGGACGCGTTCGGGCACCGGGTCGTCGAGGTGAGTGACACGCGCGCCGTCCTGCGCCTGACCAGGTGCCCGCTGGTCGAGGCGTGGGACGAGGCGGGCCTGTCTCCGGATGAGAAGACGACCATGTGCGACATCGCCTGTCAGGTCGACTTCGGGAAATTCGAAAGCGCCGGGTACCACTTGAAGTTCAGGTGCAGGATCGCCGATGGTGCCCAGACCTGCGATATGGAGCTGACGAAGTAGTGAACGCCGCGGCGGACACCGTGTCGTCGAGCGTGCGGCTGCGCTGGGAATACGTTCCGGGCAGCGAGCTGTTCCTCGTCTACAGCGACGGCCGCGACACGTCGCCCACCACGCCACTCGGCCTGCTCAACCGCTCGATCGCCGTCAAGATCACCAGGCTGCTGCGCTTCTGACGCGTACTCGACGAGGTCCTGACCCTGATCGTCATGAACCACCGTTTGGAAACTCGCCGTCCAGCAGTATCCCGACCGCGGCCCCATGCGCCCACCTCGGTGAAACGCGAGTGGCTTTTGGCCTCTCCTGCCGGCGGTGGGAGTATCGGGTCGAGAGGGATTGCCAAGAGGCGGGTCAAGGCGCCGGGCGAGGAGTGGTGTCGATCTGCGGGTAGATCCACGAGTGGTTGAGCCCAGGGTGACGCTTCCCGATAGAGGTCGAAGCTGCAGGCCATGCCGTCCGCCCAGCTAAACGCCCCAGACGTCGCAGGCGCGAGCGGGCGAGCAGGACGAGCCCGAGGAGCGCCATGACGATGTTCAGAGTCTGGCCGGTGCCGAGCGCGAAACGGTGCGTTGGATAGTCCCGGAAGAGGTCGATGAAGATCCGCAAGAAGGCATACCAGAAGACGAACCGCGCGGCCGTCGCTCCCGGCGTCGGGTTGGTCTTGCGCACCCACCAATGAATGTTCAGGAACCCGACGGCGTAGCTCAAGCCGTACCACCAGAGATGGACCCCGCCGATCGAGCCCAGGATGGGATCGATGCGATGCACGAAGGAGCCAGGCATACGGTCGACTTCGCAAGGACGGTTGGTGGCGGCGAGAATGGTAGCCGCCAACATGGGGACACTGGCCGAGTCGTTCGGGCTGCGCGCGGGTCTGAAGTATCGCGGTCCGGTCAAGCGTGAGCTCGAGACTGTCCTCGCCATCGATCCGCCGTATCAGGACGGATCAGCCGACCGTGCCCTCGGGCGCTGGTACCTGAGAGTGCCTGGCCTGCTTGGTGGCAGCAAGAAGAAATCGGTCGAGCACCTGCAGCGTTCGCTGACCTACGATCCGGGCAGCGCGGCGTCCCACTTCTTCCTGGCCGAGACGTTCGTCGTGATGGACCGCTTCGAGGACGCCAGGCGCGAGTTGCAGAAGGTGCTCGACGCGCCGGTTCATCCCGAATGGGTGCCAGAGGTGAACGAGTTCAACCAGAAAGCCCGAGCGCTTCTCGAGAAGCTCCGGCAGCTCTACATGTCCCCAAGAGTGCGGTCGCACCGAGGCCGCAAAACGCAAGAAGCCGCAGCGCCTCTCGGTACCCAATTGACTACCTAATTAAGACGGTAATACCCAATTCACCACCGAGCCTTTCTCTTCCATTCAGCCGACTGGCCTCGCCCGAGACACTCGACGCGACCCGCTGCCCGCAGCTTCTTCAGGGTTGCGCGGATCAGGTCGAGGCTGACCCCGGGACACTGCCTCTGGAGGTCGGCCACGCGAAATGTCCCCTCCGCCTTCCGGATCGTTCGAGTGACGAGTTCCGTCTTCTCTCCTCGAGGCGCAGCCGTCTGTCCGAGATGTTCCTCGAACTTCTTGTAGGCGGTCTTGAGGACGAACAGAGCGAAATTGATGTACGGCCACGGATCGTGAGCGCCATCGTGCCAGCCGCGCGAACTTAGTTCGAGCGTCTCGTAGTAGCGATCCTTATGCTCCTCGACAAGCCGCTCGAGGCTGATGTACCGCCCGACCTCGTAGCCGAGATGGTAGGACTGAAGCAGCCACAATAGGCGCGAGACGCGGCCGTTTCCGTCGCGGAACGGGTGGATGCAGAGAAAGTCGAGGTTCGACGCGGCAAGGCCGACGAGCGGGTGCACCCAGCGCTCCGTCACGCAGCGGTCCCAGAGGGCCACCATTTCCGCCATCGACGGCCGCACCTTGTCGGGGTCGACGGCCTTGAATCTGACGCGGCGACGACCGTTCGGCTGCACTTCGATAATTTCGGACTCACCCGTACGG
>JACQVC010000489.1 GCA_016209995.1 Gemmatimonadota bacterium | reverse complement strand
GCAGAAGTCCCAAATCCATTCCTCGGCCGTGCGTGACGCGGTCCCGAACTGTTCCTCGTGATCCTGGGCGAAGTAGCCTGGCTGCGTCTCGTAGCCCCACTCGACGGTACCCGCGTTCGCCTCGAGCTCGCCGACCAGGATCTTCAGCAGCGTGGACTTGCCAATGCCGTTGGGCCCCATGATCGCCAAGCGGTCGCCCCGGTTGACCCTAAGATCCACGCCATGGAGCACCTCGTTGTCCCCGAACGCCTTCTTAATGCCCCTGATGGCGAGGACGTCGCGCCCGCTGGGGCGTTTCTGCTCGAAGCGGAACGTCGGATAGCGGCGCGAGCTGACCGGAAGCTCTTCGATCTCCTCGGCCTTCTTCTCGATCATGCGCAGCTTGCTCTGGGCCTGGCGCGCCTTGGTGTTCTTCGCCCGGAACCGGTCCACAAATCTCTGATGGTGTGCGATCTCCCGCTCGCGGGCGATGGTGTCCCTCTCTCTGCGCTCTCGCTCCGTACGCTTCGCCTCGACAAATGTGCTGTAGTTGCCGTGATAGAGAAGCACCGTGTCATAATCGACATCCAGGATGTGCGTGGTGACGTTGTCGAGGAAGCGATGATCGTGAGAGATCACGACCACGGGCCCAGGAAAGTCGCGCAGGAACGTCTCGAGCCAGCGGATAGAGAGGATGTCGAGATGATTGGTCGGCTCATCGAGCAGCAGAACGTCGGGGGAGCTGGCCAGCACCTGAGCGAGCAGAACCCGTAGCTTGAACCCACCGGACAGCGTGGCGAGCGAGTCCCGCTGCACCCCGGCGGGAAGGCCCAGGCCCTCGAGGATCGCGGCGGCGCGGGCCTCCGCGGCGTACCCGTCGTGCCGCTGCACGATCTCTTCCATCTCGGAGAACCGCTCGGCATCGAAGGGTCCCACGGCTCCGGCCAGGAGCGCATTCTTTCCCGCCATGGCATCCCATAGGTCCGGGTGGCCCATCAGCGCGACGTCGAGGATCCTCTCATCCTCGTAGAGAAACCGGTCCTGGCGAAGGACGCCGAGGCGCGCCTGCTTGGGCAGCGACACGGTTCCCCCGCTGGCCTCCACATCGCCGCTCAGGATGTTGAGTAACGTGGTCTTGCCAGAGCCGTTGGCGCCGACCAGCCCGTAGCGCTCTCCAGCGTTGAGCTGCAAGGAGACGCCCGCGAACAGCGTACGCTCGCCGTACGACTTGGCGAGGTTTGAGATGGAGATCATGGGAAGAGAATCTACAGGAAGGCGGCCGGAAGGAAGGGGGTGTGCAGGCGCACGGGCTCCAGCTAGCCATTCCCGAGGAGCAGATCTTCCCACTGATCGACCATGCGCTCGAACCCGAAGCGGTCGCCCGGGCGATCCAACGCGGCCGCGCGCATCTCCGCGCGGAGTGTCGCATCCGACATGACCCGCCGGATCGCGGCGCTCAGCTCCCCGCCTGCGAAACCAGCCGTGACGATCCCGGGGCGGCGGCCGTCCGGCAGCGGGGCCAGGGCCTCGCGCGCGCCGCTCACGGGCGTGCTGACCACCGGCACGCCGGCCGTCAGCGCCTCGAGCATCGCGTTGCTCATGCCTTCGCGCTCGGAGCTGACCACGAAAAGGTCGAAAGCCGCCAGCACGTTCGGCACGTCGGCACGAAAGCCGGGGAAGTGCACTCGATCGGCGAGCTGCAGCTCGCCGGCCAGCGCGCCCAGAGCCTCTCGCTCGCCAGCCTCTCCTTCCCCTACGAGGACGCAATGGACCTCCGGGGGCAGCTCGGCGAGTGCGTGCAGCAGCCGGTCGAATCGCTTCTGGCGCGAAAGCCGAGCCACGGCGCCGACTACGAACGCACGAGCCGGCACACCCAGTGACCCGCGAGCCGCGTCGCGCGTCATGCTGGCCGGAGAGAAATCCACGCCGTCGTAGACCGTGAGCACTCGCCCGGGATCCAGGTAGGGCGCCCGGGCCAGGAACGGCCCCCGCATCTCCTCGGCGTTCAGCACGATGCAGTCCGCGAGATGACGCAGCGTCACGCCATACTTCAGGTTCCGAGGGACATCCGTGGACAACCCGACGCGCACGACCACACGCGGCACGCCCGCGTAGCGACACGCCAGTCCGCCCAGCCAGATCTTCCTGAACGTGGCGAGGAGCACGGCGTCGGGCCGCTGACTCCGCAGCACGCGCCCGAAGCGCCAGGCATCCGTCAACATGAAGTCACCACGGAGCCGGACGCGCTCCGTTGCCACTCCGCAATCCACGGCACGATCGGCCACGATGTCATCCGCGCAAAACAGCTTCACGCGATGCCCTCGCCGCGCCAGCGCGGCCAGGAGCAGGATCGTCCATTTTTCGCCGCCCCCATAGATGTGAGCGCCGTTGTGGGCGGCGATATACGACGGGGTCACGGCCATACCCGGGACGTTCCGAATCGTCCGGCAGTCGCTCAGAGCAGCACGGCCAGCCCGAGGAAGCCGGCGAGAATGCCGAGCGCGGTCTGGTACTCCCGATTCCCCAGATAGCGCTTCAGCTCGAAGCGGAGGGTCGTCGGAGCGGCCGCCGCCGAAACTTCGGGACGGAACGGCCGCAGACGCGGCACCAGGAGCGGCACGTGGCGAGCGTAGACACGGAACTCGTCGCCGAAGCGCTCTTCCAGCCAGCGTTCCTCGTGTCGCATCGTGCGAGTGTACACCAGCGCGAAGAACGCGGCGAACGCGATCACGAACCCGGGACGCCCGCCCGCGACGGTAACGCCGAGCCCGACCAGAAGCGTACCGAGGTAGAGCGGATTGCGCGTGTACGCGAAGGGCCCCGACACGGCCAGCACGCGATCCTTGTCGAGGACCCCCGCACCCCAGGCCCGGATCAGCGCTCCGGGGATCGCCCATGCGAGCCCAACGGCCAGCAGGGGCAACGTTGGACGAGCGAAGTAGAAGAAAGGGGGGACGAGCAGCCAGACGAGCCTGAGCCGGATCCAGCGCAGATTCACGTTCATGGCGACGGATTCAGCAGGTCGCTCCGCTCAGCGGCGGCGGTCCGAGGGTGGCCTAACGGGCAGGGCGGCCTCACGGATCGGGGCGTGCGCGGCGAGCGCCTCATCACTTCCGGCGTCCGCCAGGTACTCTTCCACGGCCCACACCAGAAGCGGAATGAGAATCTCATGGTGCCCGGTGATCTGGTACCCGACTCCGTCGCCGGTGCGCGTCGGCCGCTCGACGACGTTCACCCGAGGACGATAGTGGCGGATCATGTCGAAATCCGCCGTCACGAAGCGCCGCGGCCGTCCGTCATTCAGGTTGCGCGCCACGGTCAGCGCCTTGAGAAAGACCTCGGGCATGATCACGGCCGAGCCCACGTTCAGCGCGACGCCGCCCTCATCGAGCTGGACCACGTGGGCCGCCAGACGCCGGAAATCCAGCATGGAGCAGGCGCCGATGGCCGCGCCATCCACCGACGGGTGCTGGTAGGTAATGTCCGCGCCGATCGCGGCGTGTACGGTGACCGGGACGCCGAGCCGGCGCGCCGCCAGCAGCACGGACCGGTCGGGCGCGGCCAGCTCCGGCGCGCGCTCGAGCGCCGAGCCCAACGCCTCACCCAGACCCACCCCTGCCCCCCAACCCGCGACGATCGCCGTGTTGAACTCCCGACCCGTCTCCTCCCACATTCCGAACGTGCCATCGGCCAGGCCGGCCTCGACATCCTCGGATGTGGCGCCCCAGCGCGCGAGCTCGAAGTCGTGGATCGCGGCCGAGCCGTTCATGGCGATCAGCGTGACTGCGCGGCGCTCCAGCATGCGAATGAGCAGAGGAGCGAGTCCCGTCTTGATCACGTGGCCACCGATCATCCAGAGCACGGCCCGCTCCGCCCTGACCGCATTCACGATCGCCCGGGCAATGGCCCGCAGACTCGTGGCCTGCAGGATGCGTGGCAGGGAATCGAGGAAGGCGCGGAAGCTGCGATCATCGCCGGGAGGCACCGCGAAAGCGTCCGCGTGAACCTTGTTCTCCCGCTCGCTCAGCGGAACCGTGCGGACGCGCGCGAGATCGGCCTCGGGGACCCCGGGCGAACGAACGTTCGCCTGGGGTAGGGCCTCGGGCGCCGGGTCGTGTGCCCCGCTCAAGGTTCGGGAGCGGGGATGCCGGTGCCGCCCGTATGGCCCGTCGGCAGCGGAGTCCCAGGCTGATAGCTTTGCAGCTCGAGGGTCAGCTCCCCGATCAGCGGCACGCTCGACTTCAGCTTCACGACCAATCGCCGCTCGTCATCGGTGAAGTAGATCTCGGCCTTGCCGCCTCGCGAGAAAAGCCCCCGGGTCTGAATGGTGGGGCGAACCACTATGGTCTGGAACGTCCCGGCCGGAACCTTCACCTCGTCGCGCTTGAGAACCTCGATGACCACCGGGTTGCCGCTCTGTCTGTAATAGCGATCCAGCGTGTACTTCTGGCCGGGCTCCAGAGGAAGCGTGCGCACGTAGTACACGAAGGAAACGTCATCCAGCGGCGCCGAGTTCGCGAGCGGACCCTCCTCCTGTCCGTCGTTCATCACCCACCGCATCGTCTCGGGAAAGAAGTCGATGCTGCGATGGCGTTCGTAGCGCACCTCTTTCTGGTCCTGCTGGAAGCGCAGGCTGTGCAGCGCCTGCGTGTCGATCCAGGACTGCAGCGTGTCGTGAACCGAGAAGAAAAGAACGCGTCCGTCCACGTTGAGCCGCACCCGGTAGGTCTGCCGGCCGCGCACGGTGTCGAGCCCGAGCACGGCCATGCTGCCGTTCCCCGCGGTCACGGCCCCGAGCTTGACCCGATACAAGAGCAGCTCACCCGGACCAAACGGCACAGGCGCGGGTCCGCGGTTCGCTACGACGTCCCCTGACCCCGCAGTCTGCGCCGCGACGGTTCCGCTCCCGCCAAACACGAGGGCGGCGGCGACAAGCACCGCCCGGGCAAACGCCATCGTCTCACTCCTCGGCTGGCTCGCGGGGCTGACCGAGTCGAGTCTGCCGGGCCAGCGCGACGATCTGACGAACCGTCGTGACCGGACGGAAGCGCGACGGCCTGGCCCGCAGGTGGTACGTGAGACGGACGGGGGCCTCCTCGATGCGACGGGCATGTCGCGCCACCGCATGCAGCAGCTCGATGTTCGCCGCCCAGCCCATGCTGTGCAGAAGTCTTTCGCCGCTTCCCTCGAGCGCCTTTTTCAACACGATGATCCGGTAGGCTCGGAACCCGGACGCCGGATCGGACACGGGCGCATTGCGGTAGACGCGTGGCATGAAGAGCGGCAGCATCCACCTCACGAGCCGGACTCCCCGCGGCGGACTTCCGTTGCGAACGGCCTGTCCTGCCGCGATGTCGGCGCCCCCCTCGATGAGCTTCACCAGTGCGACAACGTCCTCCGGGCTCTCCGTGAAGTCCCCCTGGAGCACGATCGCGATGTCCCGCTTCGGGTACGTTGCCTGTGCGACCGCCTCCCGCACCAGGGCTTCCAGCGCGCCGCCATAACCCAGGCGCGTCGAGCTCTGCCGTACGGTCAGGGGCAACACCGAAGCGTAGCGGGCCAGAACCTCTCCCGTACGATCCGTGGACGAATCGTCGAAAACGAGCAGCTCGTAATCCCGTCCAAACTCGCCCATCACTCGGCGCACCTTCCAGAGCAGCACGCCGATGGTCCGCTCCTCATTGTGAGCGGGGATGCAGATGTAGATCACGCCCGGGTGTAGTCTCCGCGTAGCAGTTGGCAGTCAGAGATCGGGGATCAGCCGCCACCGTTCTGATCTCTCCAGCTTATACCTGCCTCCCAGATGCCTGTTCCTGGACCGGGCGCGTCTTCCAGCGCCGGTGCTGCCAAAAATATTGTGAGGGCGCCTCGCGCACGAAATCCTCGAGCACCTGCACGTGCGCCTGCGTGATGCGCCGCACGTCCTCGTCCACGACACCGGACGGATGCACGGCGACTTCCCGCAGCCGCAAGTCGTAGGTCGCGCCGCCGCCTGCCGGACGCAGAGCCACGCCGACGAAGACAGGAGCGCGGGCACGCAGGGCGAACAGCGCGGGGCCGCGCGCGGTGGAGGCCGGCATTCCGCAGAACTTCACGAAGACGCCGGCTCGGCGCGCGTCCTGATCGCTGAGCAGCCCCACCACACGTCCGGCCCGCAGCGACCGCAGCACCTGACGGGGTGCCTCCGCCTGCCGGATCACGCGCATGCCCAGACGCTCGCGCAGCTCCCCGAGCGCGCGATCGAAAAGCGGATTCGCCTGCGTGCGCGCCACCACGTCGATCGGCAGGCCGCGGGCCGCGAGCGCGGCAGCGGCGATTTCCCAGTTGCCCAGGTGGCCGGTCAGAACCAGAGCTCCTCGTCCTTCCGCGATCGCCCGCGTGAGCGCGTCCAGCCCCTGGATCGGTGTGCGCGCCACGATCTCCTCGCGCCCGAGTCGCGCGAGGCGCAGCAGCGCCATGCCCTCACGACCCAGGTGCCGGTAGCAGGCCAGGGCTACTGCGCGCCGCCATGATTCCGGACGCTCTGGAAACACGCAAGCCAGGTGCCGCTCCACGTCGGCGCGGCGAATGCGAACCAGGCGATACGTAAGCGTGCCGAGGGCGGCGCCGCACCGGAGCGCCAGGGATTCGGGAAACGCGGAAGCCAGCCAGGCCGCGAGACGAAACCCCGCGTACTCGAGACGGTGGCTGACGGCTGGAGGCCTCACCGCGACAGGGCCGCCGTCTCGGCGGGGGCCGGTTTTTCGGCCGCGAACTGCATCTCGTAGAGCCGACGGTAAAGCCCGCCGGCAGCCAGCAGTTGGTCGTGACGGCCTCGCTCCACGATGCGACCCTTGTCCAGTACCAGAATGACATCCGCTCGCCGCACGGTCGACAGCCGGTGCGCGATCACGAACACGGTCCGCCCGGCGAGGAGCGTCTCGATGGCTCGCTGCACGAGCAGCTCGGCCTCCGTGTCGAGCGCGCTCGTCGCCTCGTCGAAAATGAGGATCGGCGGGTTCCGCAGCAGCGCCCGCGCGATGGCGATCCGCTGGCGCTGGCCGCCGGACAGCTCCGTGCCGCGCTCGCCGACCGCAGTGTCGTACCCCTGCGGGAGCAGCTCGATGAACTCGTGGGCGTAGGCCGCCTTCGCGGCGCGCACGACCTCCTCGGCGGTCGCCTCCGCTCTTCCGTAGGCAATGTTAGCCCGCACCGTATCGTGGAACAGCACGGTGTCCTGCGTGACGATCCCCAGGTTGCGGCGCAGGCTCCGCACCGTGAAGGAGCGAATGTCACGGCCAGCGATCGTGATGCGACCCGCCGTCGGATCGTACAGGCGCGCCAGCAGGTCGACCAGCGTGGTCTTTCCCGCGCCGCTCGGACCCACCAGCGCCACGACCGTCCCGCTCGCCACGCGCAGATCGATGTCGCGCAGTACCGGTTCGCCGCGCCGATACTCGAAGCTCACGGACTCGTACGCTACCTCCTGCGCGGCACCCGACCACTCCAGCGCTCCCTCGGCGTCGCGAATCGCATAATGCGTGTCCAGGAACTCGAAGATCCGATCCGTCGCGGCGAGACCAGGTTGCACCAACGAGGGGAGCTTGCTCAGCCATTTCACCGGTTGGTAGAGCTTCATGCTGAGCGCAAGGAAGGCCAGAAAGGCCGCCGCGTCGATGGACTGCTCGGTCAGGACCAGCCGGCTGCCGTACCACAGGATCACCACCGTGCCGAGCGCGCCCAGCATCTCGGTGATCGGCCCCGCGAGCGCGCGCAGCGCTTCCGTGCGCACGAACGTGCTGAAGTACGAGCGACTCAGCGCGCGGAACCGAGTGCGCTCGTGCTCCTCGGCGGCCGACACTTTCACCAGCCGCACCGCGCTCATCGACTCCTGGATACGGCTGCTCATCTCCCCGGCCAGGTCCAGCACTCGACGATCCGCCTTGCGAAGCTTGCGCAGTAGCCGGCCCCACATCGCGAACATCGCCGGCAGCACCACGAAGGCGACTAACGTGAGCCGCAGCGAGATGGCCACCAGCGTGAGCGTCGTGGCGAGGATCTGGAGAAACGAAGCGATCAGCTTCGTGATGTGGCGCGTCACGAGGGTGCGGAGCTGTTCCACGTCCGTGGTCAGCCGCGAGACGATCTGCCCCACCTTGGTACGAATGAAGAAGGCGAGGTCGAGATCCAGCAGGTGGTCGTAAAGCTGGTTGCGCAGATCGCGCGTCACCGCCTGCTCGATCCTGACCACGAGGTAGTTCTGCAGGAAGTCGAACAGGTTCTTCAGGATGAAAACGATGAGGATGAACACGATGATCGCGGCTAGCAGCCGCTCCGGGCTCGCGTCCAAATCGACGAAGAGCGCCAGCGTCGCCCGGATCACGCCCTCGAGCGCCGCCTCGCCACTCGCGCCGGTCGCGACGGGCGCCTCGCTGAACAGCGCGCGCAGGAACGGGATCAGCATGACCAGGCTGAACGCATCGAGCGCCGCGAAGGCCAGGCTGGCCGCTACCGCCGCGGCGAGCGTGCCCAGGTAGGGCCCGAGGTACGCCAGAATCCGAGCGTAGAAACGCATGGGTCTAATATAGGAGCCTATCCGAGGGGCGAGGGAGGCCGGCGACCCTGCCGACGCTGCGGGATTGGTGGCGGGTTTGGAGACCGAGGTCGCGCGCCTGCTGCCGACGCTGCGTCAGTCCGTGCGGCCGGCGGGCTCCTAGCCCACTACTACCGCGGTCGAGGCGTGAGCGTGGCTACCGCCAGAATCATTTCTTCCGGGCTGATCCCGCCGTGCAGGAACGACCTCCGATAGCGGGCCTGATACTCCCGTAGCTTCGTGGGATAGACGAAGAAGCAGTCGTCGAGGGCGATCAGGTACGTGGTCCCCAGGCGACCCGGCGGGAAGCGAAGGTCGACTTCCGAGTTCGTGGCGAACGCCGTATTGGGGTCCTCCGCCCGCAGGTCGCCCCCGAACTTGTAGCGCAGATTCGAGGTCGCGTCCTTGCGCGCGAAAACCGTCGCGGGCCGCTGGCAGTAGATGGAGCCGTGGTCCGTGGTGAACAGCACCCGCACGCCGGCGGCCGCGGCTTCGGCCAGGATCGCATGCGCGGCCGAGCGGGCGAACCAGTTGCGCGTCAGCGTGCGCAGCGCCGTCTCGTCACGCGCGACCTCGAGCAGAATCGCCGACTCGCTGCGCCCGTGCGTGAGGATGTCCACGAAGTTGAAGACCAGCGCGATCACGGAGCGCGGCACCGTCAAGGCTTGCTTGACGCGGGCCATCAGCTCCTCCCCGCCCCGGTCCGTGAAGATCTTCTCGTAGTGCACGGGGATCTCTCGCCCCGTGAGTCTCTGCAGATGCTCGCGCAGCAGCTCGTCCTCGAAGGCGTTCAGACTGGCCTCCTCGTCCGCCATGGACCACCAGCCGGGGCGCTTGGCCGCGATCTGGGCGGGGAAGCGGCCGCTGAAGATGGCGTTGCGCGCAAACGGCGTGGCCGTAGGCAGGATCGAGTAGTAGAGCTGCTCGTCCACGTCGAACATCTCGGCGATCAAGGGCGCCAGCATGCGCCACTGGTCGAGCCGCATGCAGTCCAGGATCACGAACAGCACCGGCTCTTCTCCGAGCAGCGGCACCAGGTGCTTCGGCACTACATCAACCGACAGGTCGGGCCGATCCGCTTTCGGGTCGCGCATCCAGAGCGGGTACTTCGTCCGCATCCACTGACCAAAGTCTCTACGCAGCTCGATCATCAGCGCGTTGACGGTCTCCAGCAATCCGCTCTCGCGCGCCTCGGTCAGCCGTACGTGCCACTCGACGAGCTCCGCGTACAGCTCCGCGAAGGCCCGATGATCCCGCGCCTCGTCCCGGCGCCGCGACAGGCCCGGGAAGCGAGCCGCGAAGTCCTGGGCTGCCTGCTGCTGCTGGAGGGCGGCGCCTTCCAGTAGCTGAGTGACGACCGAGAGCACCTGGCGAGGGCTGGCCGGCTTCACGAGGTAGGCTTCCACCTGGCGCCCGACGGCCTCCGCGAGGGTCCGATCATCCTCGGACTTCGTCACCATGACGATGCGCGCGTGCGAGTTCTCGCGCCGCAGCGTTTCCAGAACCTCGAGCCCGCTCCGGCCCGGCATCTGCTCGTCGAGCAGGACCAGGTCGTACGGATTCGTGCGCATGAGCGCCAGCGCGTCGTCCCCGTTCAGGATGGCATCGACTTCGTAGCCGCGCTGCTGGAGAAAGAGGAGATGCGGCTTGAGCAGATCGATCTCGTCGTCCACCCACAGAATTCGCTTACGGGTCGCTAGCATCTTGCTCGTGAGGCGGGTGGTCCGCTCACCCGCTGATCGTGTAGGGGAACCAGGCCGCCACCGGCGTCTCGCCCCGCCGCGCCGGCTCGAACACCCATTCGGCGGCCTCGGCCTTCAGGCGGCGGGCGAGCCCCGCGTCCGGAAGCGACGGGAAGAGCCGCGTAGAGTCGGGAACGACGCGACCCCTTTCGTCCACGAACACCCAGATCTGGATCTCCCGGCCACGCAGGCTCTTATCGTTCGGAGGCACGATCATCCCGCGCGGAGACGGCGGCGTGACGCGGAACCGGCCCGCGGCGGCCGTGCCCCCATCGCCCCGGCCCGTGCCGCCCGGGAGTCCCGCGTTCAGGGCGGCGCCGCTGCCGCCACTCAGGAGCCTCTGCTCGATTTGCGCGAGCGTGGACGCCACCGCGACCGCGGTCTCGACCGGTACCACCTTGAGCGCGACGGGTAGGCTGACCTCCGGGAGCGGAACCGCGGGTGGGACGATGGGCACGGGAGCTTCCATCCGGAGCTGTAGCGCCTGCAGCTCACCGCTGGCTGCACGTGGATCGTGCGCGCGTGGGCCCGCTGCGGCGAAGGGCGAAAGGGGTAGGGGCGTGTACCCTCCCCAGGTCAGCGCCAGCAGGTGCAGCACCAGCGAGAGGCCGATTCCAGCTTGCCACATCTTGCGCTCGCGCCGCCAGCGAGCCTTGTTACCGATCTCGTGCTCCGTCATCCTCGCGTGTGGAATCTTCCCTGTATGTCCAATGGTAGCGCGAGCGTGTCACGCCAGCGGGCCCACACGAGCAGATACACCGTAATGGCCGCGCGCGTGCCCGACCGACCCGTGCGGCGCAGCGCGATTATGTGATTCAGCGTTCACGCAACAGGTATGGCTCAACTTGCGCGCTACTCCCGGCAGCCGCAACTTCTGGAGATTCCACACGCTGCGATCCGGCGCCACGCCTGCGGGGCGGCGGGCTGACGACTGGGTCCCCACGCAACGAAGGCTGCGTGGGATAAGAGCCGCGGTCCCCACCCAACGCAAATTGCGTGGGACAGGAGCGAGCAGCACGAGCCGAACATGGCCGATACGATCGAGAACGTTGCACGCGGAGTCCGCGAGGAACTCCCGAAGCGCCCGGCCCTTGAGCCGGACGCCTGGGAGCGGATTCAGGCCGAGCAGGAAAAGACGCTCGAGCGCGAAATCGTGCGCTTTGCCTTTTACAAGGTAGACCCGGCCTGGCGCCGGCTCCCAGCGGCCGCGCGCACGGCGCACAAAGATGAGGTCGCGGGCATCGTCGAGGCCTGGGGCCGCAAGATGATGATCTACTCCTACTCGCTGGTCGCCTCGCGCGGCGACTGCGATTTCCTGCTCTGGCAGGCGACGCGGGAGCTGGACAGCCTTCAGGGATTCGCCGCCGAGCTCAACCGATCGGCGCTGGGAGCCTATCTGACTCTGCCCCATTCGTACCTCGCGCTGACGCGTCGGTCCATCTATCTGAACCGCTACGAGCAGGAGTACCTCCGCAAGTACGGCGGCAAGGAGCATGTGGAACGGGCCCGCATCGCGATCAACCCACAAGGCTCGAAGTATCTCTTCGTGTATCCGTTCGTGAAGACCAGGGCGTGGTACGAGCTGCCCCACGAAGAGCGACAACGGATGATGGACGAGCACATCCGCGTCGGGCACGAGTGGCCCGATGTGAAGCTCAACACGACGTACAGCTACGGAATCGATGACCAGGAATTCGTCGTGGCCTTCGAGGCGGACTACGTGGGACGGTTCCTCGACCTCCTCATGGCGCTCAGGCTGACCGAGGCGTCCAGCTACACGCTGCGCGACACACCGGCGTTCACCTGCGTCGCCAAGGGGATTCATGACGCTCTCGACGCCATCGGTTGATTCAGGACCACGGACCCTTCCCAGCATCGAAAGTCCAGCGGCCGGGCAGGCGGCGCTCACGCCCGGCACCACCACGCGCGCTTCGCTCACAGCCGACGTGCTGGCGCGCGCTCGCGCCTACCTGGAGCTCACCAAGCCGGGAATCACCGGGTTCGTCCTGGTCGTCGTCGGCGCGAGCTTCTACGTGGCGACACCTGCGGGGGCGCCGATCGCGCCGCTCCTCGAAGCACTGCTGGGCACCGCACTGTCGACCGCCGGCGCGCTCGCGCTGAACCAGTACGCGGAACGCGACCTCGACGCCATCATGCCGCGGACCCGAGGGCGCCCGCTCCCCTCAGGCCGTCTGACGCCGCCCGAAGCCCTCATCTTCGGCATTCTGCTCGTGATCGCGGGCGTTGCCTATCTCGGCGCCGCGCTCGGTACGCTGCCGGCCGCCATCGCCACCGTCACTGCCCTGCTCTACACCTTCATCTACACGCCGCTCAAGCTGCGCAGCCCGCTGAGCACATTGGTCGGCGCCGTCCCGGGTGCGCTACCCGCGCTGATCGGCTGGACCGCCGCGTCCGGCGGACTGGACGCGGGTGGATGGGTGCTCTTCACGCTCCTCTACTTGTGGCAGCTCCCGCACGTGCTCGCGATCTCCTGGCTGCTGCGGGCGGAATACGCGCAGGCCGGGTTCCGCATGATGTCGGTCCTGGACCCGGATGGCGCGCGAACGGGCGCCCATGTCGTGCTCTATGCGGCTGCGCTTCTGCCCGTGAGTCTGCTGCCGGTCTTTCTGGGGCTCGCGGGGCGGCTGTACTTCTTCGGCGCGCTGGCTCTCGGCCTGCTGGCCCTGGTCGGCGCTTCTCCGGCCGCCCGGGGGATTAGCGATCGGCTGGCCCGACGCATCTTCTTCGGGTCGCTCCTCTACCTGCCCCTGCTCCTGACCCTGCTCGTCCTGGATGCGCTGAAGCGCTAGCCGTCGTCCATCCATCCCTCGCTGCTCGAAGTTCTTGCTTGTGGCGCGGCGAGGGGCTACACTACAATTGTTTACACAGAAGGCGGAAAGACCGGCTCCCGAAGATCACCCCCCAGGAAGCCGAGCCACGAAAGTCAGCGCAGCCGCAGGAGATGTCATGCCGAACCACATGGGTCGGCCTTTTTTCATTTTCACGGGCCGTGCTTTGAGCCGGGCGCCGAGCGCCTTCCTCGTCGCCCTGGCGCTTGCGGCGGCCTTCCCCGTTCAGATCATGAGCCAATCCGTCGCAGCGCGTCCCCGTGCGCGGGACGTCGGAATCGTGGTCGGCATCTTCCCGCCCGGGCAGCACAATGCCATCACCGATGTCGCGGGCGTGCGCGTGGGCCACGCCACGGTGATCGAGGGCGACTCCATCCGCACGGGCGTGACCGCGATCGTGCCCCACGGCGGCGTGATCTTCCGAGAGCGGGTGCCCGCGGCTTTGCACGTGGGCAACGGATTCGGGAAGCTGCTGGGTGTGACTCAGCTCCGGGAGCTGGGCGAGCTCGAGACCCCGATTCTGCTGACCTGCACGCTGTGCGTCTGGAAGGCCGCGAGCGCGATGGTGGACTACCTGCTGGCGCAGCCTGGGATGCAGGGAGTCGGCTCGATCAACCCGGTGGTCGGCGAGACCAACGACGGTGGTCTCAGCGATATCCGCGCGCAGCCGATCCGGCCCGAGCACGTGCGGGCGGCGCTCGCAGGCGCTCGCGAGGGGGCGGTCGAGGAAGGCTCGGTTGGAGCCGGAACCGGCACGCGCGCTTTCGGGTGGAAGGGAGGAATCGGCACCAGCTCGAGGAAACTGCCGCCGTCCTTGGGAGGCTATACCGTGGGCGTCCTCGTGCAATCGAACTTCGGCGGCATTCTCTCGATCAACGGCGCGCCCGTCGGCCGCGAGCTGGGCCGCTTCTCGTTCCAGGAGTCCGCGGGCGGGCGACCCGGCGAGCAGGACCAGGGTCAGGGCTCGAT
>JACQVC010000469.1 GCA_016209995.1 Gemmatimonadota bacterium | reverse complement strand
GTGCTGTACGTGCTCGTGGCCGTTGCCATGACCGGGATGGCTCCCTGGAATCAGCTCGGGACGGCCGAGCCCATGATCACGGCGCTGCAGTTCGCGGGCGGCGATACGCGGCTGCTGGCGATCGCGCGCTTCATTGTGGCACTGGGCGCCGTGGTCGCGATGACCACGGTCCTGCTGGTCTTCCAGCTCGGGCAACCACGCATCTTCTTCTCGATGGCGCGCGATGGGCTTTTGCCGCCCTGGGCGGCCCGCGTGCACCCCCGCTTCCGAACGCCGCACATCACGACGATACTGACTGGTATCTTCGTGGCGGTGTTCGCGGCGCTCGCGAATATCAACGAGGTCGTCGAGCTGACGAACATCGGCACGCTGTTCGCTTTCGTGCTGGTGTCGGTCGGCGTGATCGTTCTGCGCGCGCGGGAGCCGGACCGGGAGCGGCCGTTCCGCGCGCCGTGGGTCCCTGTGATGCCCGTCATCGCGATCGCCGCTTGCACGTTCCTGATGTTCCAGCTGCCGCTGGTGACGTGGATCCGCTTCGGCGTGTGGCTCGGCTTGGGAGCGGTGCTGTACTTCGGTTACGGCTATCGCCGGAGCAGGTTGCGTCGGGCTTAGGGAGCGCCTACCCTACCTCCACACCCCATCTTCGCAGCGCTCACCCGCTGAATTGTCGAGGGAATCATGGAGCGACGGCTGGAGCGACGGGATTTCATCAAACGCGCGGCGCTCGGCGCCGCGGGCGCGGCCACGGCCTGCGGCGGCGGGCCCGACGCGACCGTAAGCATGCAGGCCGGGAGCGTGGTCACGGGACCGGAAGTTTCCTGGCGGCTGGTCACCAGCTATCCTCGCAGCCTCGACATCTTGAATGGGTCGCCGGAGTACGTGGCCGAGCGTGTCGCCGCGCTCACGGACGGCCGTTTCAGTATCCGTGTCTTCCCCGCGGGCGAGATCGTGCCCGCGCTTCAGGTCATGGACGCAGTGCAGCAGGGCACCGTGCAGGCGGGCTTCACCGCCGACTACTACTACGTGGGCAAGCACCCGGCCTTCGCGCTCAGCACGGGCGTGCCCTTCGGCCTGGACTCCCGCCAGCACGTTGCCTGGCACTACGAGGGGGGCGGTCTCGAGCTGGTGCGCTCGCTGTTCAGGGACTTCGGGATCATCGTCTTCCCCTGCAGCCTCACCGGCGCGCAGTGGGGCGGCTGGTTCCGCCGGCCGGTCGAGTCCCTGTCCGATCTGCGCGGCCTCAGGATGCGCATCCCCGGGATCGGTGGAGAGATCATGCTCCGGTTGGGGGTCGCCGTGCAGGTGCTGGCCGGTGGCGACATCTATCCCGCGCTCGAGCGCGGCGTGATCGACGCGACCGAGTGGGTCGGCCCCTACGATGACGAGAAGCTGGGGTTCTACAGTGTCGCGCCGAATTACTACTATCCGGGGTGGTGGGAACCCGGCGTGACGTCCAGTCTGCAGGTGAGCCTGAACGCGTGGAACGAGCTGCCTGAGCAGTACCGGCAGGCGTTGGCCAGCGCATGCCGAGAGGCAGCCTTCATCACGCTGGCCCGTTACGATGTCCAGAACCCCAAGGCGCTCAGCCGGCTGATCCACGAGCACGGCGTGCAGCTGCACCGGTTCTCGGACGAGATCCTCGAGGCTGCCTGGCGCGAAAGCAACGAGTACCTGGAGGAGCAGGCTGCGGCTAACGCCGACTTCCGCCGCGTCTACGAATCCTGGAAGGCGTACCGCGACGAGGTGTTCCCGTTCTTCGCGGGCAACGAGCTGGCGTACGCCAGCTTTGCTTTCCCGAAGATCGCGGGGTAGTTCCGGAAACCGGTCTGAACGAAGTTCGCTGGGTCGGTCCACAAGTCACGAGCGGAGGTTGAGCCGCTCGCCTACCGCCAACCCAGCGCGATGAACGCTCCGAGCACCACGAGCTGAATGGCCACGAAGGGCATGATGCCGCGGTAGAGCGCCGTAGTCGGTATAGGGGAGGGAGTCACGCCGCGCAGGTAGAAAAGCGACACGCCGAACGGAGGTGTAAGGAACGAGGTCTGCAGATTGATCCCCAGCACGATCCCCAGCCAGAGCAGCGGTATTCCCAGGACCTCTGCGGCCGGCACCAGCAGCGGCACGATAATGAAGGCGATCTCGAAGAAGTCGAGGAAGCAGCCCAGCAGGAACACAGCCAGGTTCACCACAAGCAGGAAGCCGACCGCCCCGCCCGGCAAGTTCGCCAGGCTGTCCCGGATCCAGAGATCGCCTTCCAACCCTCGAAAGACCAGCGCGAACGCCGTCGAGCCCATCAGCAAGAAGATGACCATGATGGTCAGCCGGGTCGTGTCCTCCATGGCTGCCTTCACGTTCGCCAGCGAGAGCTGCCGGTTGAGAGCCGCCAAGATCAGCGCGCCCACGGCGCCCAGGGCTCCGGCCTCCGTAGGCGTAGCCACGCCAGCGAAGATGCTGCCCAACACGACGAGAATGAGCGTGAGCGGCGGGACCAGGGAGATCAGCACGCGTCGCGCCAGCGCTCGCCCGCTGAACGTCCTCGCTTCGGGCGGCAGCGCGGGCGCCACCGTCGGGCGCAAGTACGCGACGACAACCACGTAGATGACGTACGCGCCGGCCAGGGCGAGACCGGGCACGAGAGCGGCCTGGAACAAGGCGCCCACCGACACGCCCATCTGATCGCCCAGCACGATGAGGACCAGACTGGGCGGGATGATCTGTCCCAGCGTGCCGGATGCCGAGATGACGCCGAGGGAGAAGTCCGCGCGATAGTGGTTGCTCAGCATGACCGGCAGGGAAATGAGCCCCATGGCCGTGACGGACGCACCGACTACACCGGTGGCTGCCGCCAGCAGCGTCCCCACGAGCACCACGCCGATGGCGAGGCCACCCCGAAGGCCCCCGAACAGGATGCCGATCGTTTCTAGAAGCTGTTCGGCCAGCCGTGACTTTTCCAATACGATGCCCATGAGAAGGAAAAAGGGGACGGCCAGTAACGTATAGTTCGACATGGTCCCGAAGATGCGCTCGGGCATGGCGGTGAGGAGGATCAGGTCGAAGGCTCCGGTGGTGGTGCCCAGCAGCGCGAAGAGCAGCGCGGTGCCGCCCAGCGAAAACGCCACGGGATAACCACTGAAGAGGAAGAGTAGCGCGCCCAGAAACATCAGGGGTCCCCAGGTGGCGCCGCTCACAGGATCTCCTGTCGAGCTGCCGGACAACAGCTACGGTAAATGCTCACAGGCCCTCCCACGGCGGCGCTTCCGCCTCGGGGCGCTGTCCCGCGCGGAGGATGAGCACCTGCTTGATGACCTGCGCGATACCCTGGATGAGGAGCAGAAAGAACGAGATCAGGATCACCGCTTTGATCGGGTAGCGCGGAAGGCCGCCAGGGTCCGGCGACATCTCGCGCACCGCCCACGAGTTACGCACCGCCGGCCAGGCTACCCAGAGCATCAGCAGACAGAAGGGAATCAGGAACAAGATCGTGCCCAGCAGGTCGATCCAGGCTTTTCCCTTCACGCCGAGTCGCGCATACACCACGTCCACGCGAACGTGCACGTCGTGGCGGACGCCGTAGGCCGCGCCCATCAGGAAGATCAGGCTGAACATGTACCACTGGAGGTCGAGATACGCGTTCGAGACGAGCACCGCGTCCGTGAAGCGGTTGACATAGCGGGCCAGTGCGTTGGCGGTGCCAACGAGGGCCATGGCCAGCGTCAGCCAGCGGATCCACGAACCGAGCCGGTCGTTCAGGCCGTCGACGACGGACGCGAACGCCATGGCGCCACGCAGCCACGGACCAGGCGCTTTGTCGCCAGGGCTCTTCCCCTGAGGAAGATCGTTCACGCGGTTAGCTCCCACACCACCCCCTCCCCTTCTGCACTCACCCTTCCCCTCTCCCTTTCGCTGACCTCCGCTTCGCTACGGTTCCGCTGTGCGTCGAGTGGGTCGAGACCGGTCTGCCGGCTATGGGGCCGGCTCGATTCAAACGGAAGCCAATTCTGGCACTCAGCAGGCAGGTGCGCAAACACGACCGCGTCCGCGCGTCCCTCGTTGCCAGCACACCCTGGACGCCGGCACGTGTTCCGATGTGTAGCGTGTTCCGATGCCTGCAACGAAGCAAGAGTTTCCGTTATCTTATATGGTTTGAGGTTATCCGGTTACCGGCGTACAGGCAGTCGCAACACAGTCCGCCGGGACGTGGCAAGGAGGGCTGGACGCACCAGTGATGGACACGAAGCGCATTCGCAACGTCGCGATCATCGCGCACATCGACCACGGTAAGACCACGCTGATCGACTCGATCTTCCGTGCGGCCCACGTCTTCCGCGAGAACGCACGCGTGGAAGAGCGGGTGATGGACTCGTACGACCTGGAGCGCGAGCGCGGCATCACGATCCGCGCGAAGCACTGTTCGGTCGAGTGGGACGGCTACGTCATCAACATCGTGGACACGCCGGGTCACGCGGACTTCTCGGGCGAGGTGGAGCGCGTGCTCTCCATGGTCGACTCGGTGCTGCTGCTGGTGGACGCGGCGGAAGGCCCGATGCCGCAGACGCGCTACGTTCTGATGCGAGCATTGCGCCGCGGGCTGCGCCCGATCGTGATCGTCAACAAGGTGGATCGCGAGGCAGCCGACGCTACCGAGACTTTGCACCGCACGTTCGACCTGTTTATCGAGCTGGGCACGAGCGACGCGCAGGCGGACTTTCCCGTGCTCTACGGATCCGGCCTGCACGGGTGGTTCGTTCGCGACTTCGCGGACGAGGCCCGGACGATGGCGCCGCTGTTCGAGACGATCATCGAGCACGTGCCTCCGCCGGCGGTTCGGCTGCAGGCGCCGTTCCGCATGCAGGTCAGCACCCTGGCGTGGAGCGACTACGTCGGGCGCATCGGGTGCGGTCGTGTGGTCGAGGGCGTGCACCGCAGCGGAGAGCCGCTCGTGCAGACGCTCACGCGCTGGAAGGATCCCACTCGTACGCACGGATGGGAGGTTGTGGGCTCGAACCCGCAGCGATCCACGCACCTCTGGGTCACCCGTGGCCTCGAGCGCGTCGAAGTCGAGGAGGTCGCAGCCGGCGACATCGTCTGGATCGCGGGGATCGATGACATATCGATCGGCGATACGCTGTCGGCCCCCGAGCGGGTCGAGCCCGCGCTCCCGCCACTCGAGATCGAAGAGCCCACGGTATCCATGTTCTTCCTGGTCAACACCGGGCCGTTCGCCGGCCAGGAGGGTAGCGCGATCACCCTGCGGCAACTGCGTGATCGCCTCGAGCGCGAGCTGCAGGTGAACGTGGCGCTGCGCGTCGAGGATGTAGGCCGGCCGGACGGCGTCAAGGTCTCGGGACGGGGCGAGCTGCACCTGGCGGTGCTGATCGAGGAGATACGTCGCGAGGGAATCGAGCTGTGCGTATCCAGGCCGGAAGTCATCACGATGACCGACGAGGACGACGGCCTGCTCGAGCCTATCGAGCACCTGGTCATCGAGGTGCCGCAGGAGCACCAGGGCATCGTCTTCGAGAAGGTATCGCGACGGCGCGGTGAGCTGCGCGACATGACCGCCACGGGCAACGGTGTCGTACGGCTCGAGTTCGAGATCCCGACCCGTGGCTTGCTCGGTTACCGCACCGAGTTCCTCACGGACACGCGGGGACTGGGCATCATGGTCTCGCGTTTCATCGGTTACGGTGCGTGGCGCGGGGCCGTGCTGGCGCGCAACCGCGGATCGATGGTGAGCATCGAGATGGGCGAGGCGACCACGTACTCGCTCGAGAGTCTGCAGAGCCGCGGGACCCTCTTCGTCTCGCCGATGGACGCCATCTACATGGGCATGATCGTGGGGGAAAATGCGCGCACCGAGGATCTGCCGTGCAACCCGACCAAGAAGAAGCATCTCACGAACTACCGGTCCTCGACGCGCGAAGTGGACGTTGGGCTCAAGACGCCGCTCAGGCTGAGCCTCGATGCCGCGCTCGAGTGGATCGCCGACGATGAGCTGGTCGAAGTGACGCCCCGGTCGATCCGCCTGCGCAAAGCGATTCTGGACGAGGAGCAGCGCAAGCGCGCCGGCAAGCGGCTGGCGGCGGCCTTGACTTAGCGACCTGCCAGTCAGCGGTCGAGCTGAGCGCTCAGGAAGCGGGCCGCTTCGGTTTCCGCCCAAGAGACCGGGGCCCACGGCCTGGCTCCGGCGATGAATCCTACGTGACCTCCCCGATCCGCGATCGCCGGTATCAAGCACGGGTTCCCGGCGATGGCCCGCTCCGGGATGTGGGCTGCGGGCAGGAACGGGTCGTCGCGTGAGTGGATGAGCAGGGTGGGGACTCGCACGCCATCCAGGAACGCACCGCAGCTGGAGCGCGTGTAGTAGTCCTCCGCGTCGGCGAATCCGTGCAGCGGCGCCGTGAGTGCGTCATCGAACTCCCACAACGTGCGGGCCGCGAGCGCGCGGCGAGTGTCGCACAGCTCCGCGAGTTGCCGAGCCTTGCCGCGCACCTTTCGCTGCAGCATGCGCATGAAGTAGAGGGTGTACAGGCGGGCCATAGGGCCTCGCTCGAGCGCGCGCGAACCCGCGATCAGGTCGAAGGGCACCGAGATCGCCGCTGCGGCGTGTACCCACTCCTTCACCGCGTTGCGACGCTGGCCCAGGAATTTGAGGACTACGTTTCCTCCCAGTGAGTAGCCGAGCAGTCCGATGCGCGTGTCCGGGAGCTGCTCTCGCAACCGTTCGATAACGAAGGCCAGGTCGCCGGTGTCGCCGGAGTGATAGAAACGAGCGGCGCGATTCAGCTCGCCACTGCAACCGCGGAAGTTCAGCGCGATGGCGCGCAAGCCGATTCCGAGCAGCTCCTTCAGCATCACGCGCACGTACGAACGCCGGGACGACCCTTCGAGGCCGTGCAGGATCACGACCACGGGGGTGCGGCGGCGTCCGCGCACCTCGGACGGGATGTCGAAGCCCACGAAATCGAGATCGAGGAAATCCCCATCGGGCAGCTCCCAGCGCTGGCGCTGAACGGCGAGGCCTGGGGCTCGCCGCAGGAACCTTCCCCCGAGAGTCTGGGCGTGCCGGCCGGGAAGCCACCAGGCGGGGCGGAACGGACGGACCTCGTAGGGCATGCTCGCGCTCAGCGGGCCGCGACCGCGATCCCCGCGAGAATCAGCGCGCCCCCTGCCAGCGTTTGGACCGGAGGCGCCTCGGCGATCGCGGGAAGGACCCAAGCGATCAGCGTGGCGCCGACCGCTTCGCCCAGCAGCGTCAGGTTGACCAGGTACGCGCGCAGATACCGAAGCGCGAAGTTCACGCCGGTGTGCCCCAGCATCATGGGCCCGGCGGCCAGCGCCACGAAGATGAGCCAATCAGCGGTCGCGTAGCCCGTGAGCGCGACCCGCGGGTGCGCGGCGGCGGCGACGGCCAGCAGCACCGCCGCGACTCCGTACACGATGGCGATGTACGTCCAAAGGTCCAGGCGCTGCCGCAATCTCCGCCCGATCACGTAATAGCCGGCAACCAGGATCGCGGCGGTGATCGCCAATAGATCGCCGGCCAGTGCGCGGCCGCTCACGGCGAAGTCACCCCAGCCGATCCATGCGGCACCCGCTACGGCCAGGCCGATTCCCAACCACTGCTTCCTCTGCGGCCGTTCGGCGAGGAACACGGTCGAGAAGGCCGCTACAAAGATCGGCTGCGTGGACACCAGGACCACGGAACTGGACACGGTCGTGAAGTCGAGCGAGGCGATCCAGCTCCAGAAGTGAGCGGCGAGCAAGGCGCCGGCCGCAACCGCCAGGATCCACTCGGCGGCGGCGAGCCGAGGAGCTGCGCCGGCGCCTCGCCGCGCGGCCAGGACCAGGGCCATGAAAGCAAGGGAGAAGAGGAGGCGCCACGCCGCGATGGCCAGGGAGGGAGCCTGACTCAACCGAATCAGGGGCCCTGCCCAGCTCATGGCCGAGACCGCCACTATCAGGACCAGCCACGGCGGCGCTACGCGTGGGGTCATGTTTCGGACTCAGGGGCGGAGTTTGGCCTCAATCGTGGAAAAGCAACGGGCCGCCGGACCCGGTGGATCCGGCGGCGCCGTAGGGCCTGCCGCAACCCGGCTGCGATGCCGCGACGGCACCTACCGGTGCGGACAGTCTTCGCGATGATTCGGCTAGAAGCCGATGCGGCGATCGCCTGCCCGTGCCAGGTTGCACGCAGTACTTGTTGAGGACAAGGGATCACCTCCTTTCAAAGGGTTGCACCTCGGGCGTGGACACCGGCGGGCTCCGAGTCCCGCGGTCCCCCGGACGTGTCACGCAGGACAGCGCCAGCGGCCCAGACCTCCGGATTGGCCGGAGATCGAGTGAAAGGTACGTAGCACCAGTAGGCCGGGCAAGCGTAGGGGTTCTTTGTAAGGTTCTTGTGGGACCACGTGGAGTTTCCGGGGTGAAACTGGCGTGGCGTTCGGCCCGGACCCGATCTTCTTACGCCACGCAAACGCTTGCTTGCGTTGGGGACCCCGATCTTCGATCCGATGAACGCTCACAGACTCGCCCCAATGGCTCTCGATTCGCCGATCGCTCGGCTGCACGATCAGCTCCTCGCCCGACATGGCCCGCAGGGCTGGTGGCCGCTCTTCCAGCGATCCAGCCGCAGCGTACGCTACCACCCGGCAGACTATTCGGTGCCGCGTGGGCGGGGTCGCGTCGAGGTCATCGTCGGAGCGGTACTGGCCCAGAACACGAGCTGGCAGAACGTCGTCCGCGCGCTGGCGCAGATACACCAGGCTCGGGCGATGAGCTGGCGAGCCCTCGTCGAGATGCGTGTATCGCGGCTGGCGCGCCTCGTTCGTCCGGCCGGGTACTTCCGTCAGAAGACGCGCAAACTGAAGGAACTGGCCCGCTTCTTTCTTTCCCGCCGTGGAGCGCCGCGTCGAGCCCAGTTGCTCGCGCTCTGGGGCGTCGGACCCGAGACGGCGGACAGCATCTTGCTCTACGCATATGGCGTCCCGGTGATGGTCGTGGATGCCTACCTGCGCCGTGTTCTCGCCCGATGTGGGTTCGAGCAGGAGGCGGCCTGGCGCTACGAGGACCTGCGCACATGGATCGAAGACCAGCTTCCGCCGGACCACGCGGCCCTGAACGAGTTTCACGCGCTGCTCGTAGCGGAAGGGAAGGCGCTGCGCGTCAGGAATTGACACTGCCTCGGCATGTCGCAAGCTTACAACCCTCGCTGGCTGCGGGTCCTCGTTGCGACCCGCGATGGTTGGTCCTCGACGGTAGCAGGTCGAATGCTATGCTGAAGTCGACGAAGGGCCGGTTGGCCGTGATCGTGCTGGCTCTGGGCCTGTCGGCCTGGTATCTGTACCAAAACGGGCTGAAGCTGGGTCTCGACCTGCAGGGCGGCATGCACCTCGTCCTCGAGGTGGATGATCCCCAGGGTACACTCACCGCGGAGGCGAAGGCGGACGCCATCGACCGGGCGTTACGTATCATCCGCACCCGCATCGACGAGTTCGGCGTCGAAGAGCCGCTGATCCAGAAGGTGGGGACGGACCGCATTATCGTCGAGCTGGCCGGAATCAGCGACGAGAACCGCGCCAAGAACATCATCCAGCAGACGGCGTTCTTGGAGTGGGCGCTGGTTCGTCCGACGCGAGACATGCAGAGCGTTCTTCCGCGGGTGGATCGGGCGATCGTGGCGACCCTGGGCGAGGAGGCCGTGCGCTCCGCCGTGGCGGCGGATACCACGCGTACGCCCTCGATCGAAGAGCTGTTGTTCGCGCCTCCGGGCGCGCGTGGCGACACGGCGGGCGCCGCGGGCGCGGACGCGACCGGAGCACCCGCCGAGGAGCGTGATTCGCTGGCGGCTCTCCGGCCCTTGACGTCCCTCCTGCTCCAGGGCGATGCCGAGGGGATCTTCCTGGTGGCGGAAGAAGACATGGAGACGGTGAACCGCTATCTGGCACTTCCCGAGCTAGAGCGGCTCATCCCGAGGGAAGTGCGCCTGCTCTGGGGTTCGGAGCCCGTGGGCCGCGGGGCCCGCACCTACCGGCGCCTGTACGTGCTCGAGCGCGACGCGTTCCTGACGGGCGACATGCTGGAGACGGCCGTGGCCGGACGCGACCCTCAGTTCAACCAGGCGCAGGTGTCGTTCACGCTGACGCGTCGCGGTGGCCGCGTATTCCAGGACGTGACGGCGCAGCACATCGGGGACTTCATTGCCATCGTGCTCGACAACGAGGTGGTGAGCGCGCCGGTGATTCGCGACCGCATCGGCGCCCAGGGCCAGATCGAGCTGGGCCAGTCACCCATGGAGGAGGCCCGCGACCTGGCGCTGGTGCTGCGGGCGGGCGCGCTTCCGGCGCCGCTGCGTGTGATGGAAGAGCGCACCGTGGGGCCCTCGCTGGGCAGCGACTCGATTGATCAGGGGAAACTCGCGGGGGTCGTGGGGACCGTCCTGGTGATTCTCATTATGGTCGTTTACTACCGGATGGCGGGCTTCCTGGCGGTCGTCGCGCTGGGCGTGTACACGGGCTTGCTCCTCGGGGG
>JACQVC010000468.1 GCA_016209995.1 Gemmatimonadota bacterium | reverse complement strand
GCGGCTTGGGCGAGTGAACTATCGTATCAGCGGTTGCTTCGTCATCATCCGGTATCGGTACGCTCTCGGGTGGAACCTCGACCACGCGGCCGTCCCTCCAGATCACGAGAGGACGCCCAGTTGTCGGTGACGTCGCACTACATCGTATCCCGCCCTCTCGATCGCGAGACGCGCGTGAAGGCAAGTATGGCAATGAAAAGCGAGGTGCCTCGGAGCCCCTCCGACCGATGTTCATCCTTGCACTCCGGACTCCGGAAGCGAATCGTTGGTGGCGCGCAGACAGCGCAACCGAGGCTTCTTTCCTTTTGAGGTCGTGTGTACCTCCATGCGCGCGCGCTTTGTGCAGCGAGGCACTGATTGGACCGTCGTCGATTTCTGAAGGGCAACGTCGCAATCGCTGCGCTCACCGGTCGGAGTCCGCAGTGGCTCGATTGCGTGTTCGGAGGAACCGGAGTGCAGTCGCTCTCGGCTCGTGACCGCCTCGAAGCTGCGCTCGCTCGCATCGCCGACGCTTCCGGCGAGGGCGCTCGCACCTGCCTGACGGTGTATGCGGAGGCCGCGCGAGCTGCGGCGGATGCCGCGGACGCCCGTGCCCGCGTCGGCGTCAGCCTGGGCCCCCTCGACGGCGCTATCGTCAGCCTGAAGGACCTCTTCGACGTCGCGGGCGAGCGCACGCGCGCCGGCTCGACCGCGCTCAGGGACGCCGCCCCGGCTACGGCGGACGCGCCCGTTGTGCGCCGCCTGCGCGCCGCCGGGGCGGTTATCGTCGCCCGGACCAACATGGTCGAGTTTGCCTTCTCCGGGGTGGGCCAGAACCCGCACTACGGTACGCCGGGCAATCCGGCCGACCGAACGCGCGTGCCGGGCGGATCGTCCTCGGGCGCCGCCGTGGCGGTGGCAGACGGCATGTGCGAGGTCGCGATCGGCACCGACACGGGCGGCTCCACGCGCATCCCCGCCGCGCTCTGCGGCGTCGTCGGGTTCAAGCCGACCCAAGCACGCGTGCCCACGGACGGCGCCTTTCCGCTTTCTTACACGCTCGACTCCGTCGGCCCCATCGCCCGGACCGTCGCCGCCTGCGCCGCAGCCGATGCGGTGATGGCGGGCGACGATGCCTGGACGCTCGAGCCCGCCCCGCTGGGGAACCTGCGCCTCGGCATCCCGCCAGGGCCACCGCTTTCCGACCTGGACGAGACAGTCTCGGCCCGATTCGCGGCCGCGACGGCAGCTCTGGAAAGAGCCGGCGTGCGTCTTTCGGACGAGCGGATTCCGCTACTCGAGGACATGGGGCGGGTCCAGGCGAGGGTATCGCTGTCCTCCATCGAGTCCTACGCGATCCATCGCCAGCTGCTGGCGCTGCGCGCCGACGAATACGATCCGCGCGTGCGTGCCCGGATCGAGATGGGGCGCGACGTTCCCGCCGCCGACTACATTGATATGTTGCGCGAACGCGCGCGCCTTGTGGCCGCGATGGACATACGGCTTTCCGGTCTCGACGCGCTCGTTCTGCCGACATGCCCGATCGTCGCGCCCACGACGGCCGAAGTTGCGAGTACGGAGGCGTTCTTCGCGAGGAACGCGCGGCTGCTTCGCAATACGGCGGCCGCCAATTTCTACGGCCTCTGCTCGATCTCGCTTCCACTGCCGCGTGACGGCGCCCTGCCCGTGGGTCTGATGCTGATCGCCCGCGCAGGTGAGGACCGCCGGCTCTTCCAGATCGCGGCGGCGATCGAGCGCCTCTTCGCGCTGTAAGACCACCGTCGACAGGGGCGATGTTCCCTGCATCCTCCAGATCCTCCACGTTGCTGGCCGAGGATCTGGAAACGACCCACGCGGGTGGGGCAGCAGGGCGAGGCGAGAGAAGTTCCGCAGTCTTATCCCGGTCGCCCACATTCCCTGCAGGCGACCGTCCGAGCTACACGCGGGTCAGGCTACCAAAGGAGTACGAGCGGACCAATGGGCGGAAGAGCGGCTGAGTTGCAGCATCTCGCTGGATACGCACGACCGAACTATTGAGTGGGAAGGGACCGCGCGCTGCCCCGATCGTGGCCGATGCTGCTAGAGTGCCACCTCGAGCGGTGCCTCTCGTAGGGCGGACGCCTTCAAGATGGAGAACCCGATGACATTGCCCTGCTGGTCCACCTTCTCCATCACTTGTCCATCACTTGGTCCGACGCGGTTTCCCGGAAGAACCCCGGCTTCTGATCGAAGATGACTTCCAAGTAGTCGCCTTCCTTATCGTACCAGACTTTCACTTTCGCTTGGCCATATCTGCTTTCCCTTCTTCACCCGATCCGTCAGATAGGCGGTCAACACGAAGACATCGGCCTCGGTGAGCTTGACCACCACACATAGGAACTTATCACCGACCCGCGTTCCAACGTAGTGGCGATAGTAGAGCCGGGCTTCGGAATCGCTGAGCGACTGGACAACCGCTTCGGGGCCGGCCAGCGTTTCATCCATCCAACTCTCATGGCCAGAGAGTTCAGGATGCTCAAGGATGTGGTTCGCGGCGCTCCGTCCGTGAGGCGGATAGCGCTGCCTTCGAAGTCCCGAAGAATTCTCATCCGCCAATAGGAAGCGCCGGCAGGACCACGGGTCTAGTGTGCCTTGTAGACACCTCTTGTAGACACCTCGCCCCCTTCCCGGCCGCACAAAATCCCGCCCGGCCATCTCGAAGGCCGAGCGGGGCGATGTATTCCGCCAAATGGGCCTGGGTGGACTCGAACCACCGACCTCACGCTTATCAGGCGT
>JACQVC010000455.1 GCA_016209995.1 Gemmatimonadota bacterium | reverse complement strand
TCGAGGTGGCCGGCCAGAAGCTGCGGCCGGGCGCCCGGATTGTCCTCGAGACGATCAATCCGGCCTGCTGGGCGGCCTTTTTTTCGAGCTACATCCGCGACATCAGCCACGTGCAGCCGCTGCACCCCGACACGCTGCAGTATCTGCTCTTGGCGAGCGGCTTCCAGCGGGTCGAGATCCGGTACAGCGCACCGGCGCCGGAGGAATGGAAGCTTCAGACGCTCCGCCTTGCGGGCGGCCCGACGCCGGACGGGCCGGCGCCGGGCGATCCGCTGCAGGCGATCGCGGCCGCGTTCAACGAGAACGTCAACAAGCTGAACGACCTGCTCTTTACCTACCTGGACTACGCGGCGACTGGGGAGAAGATCTGAAAGCCCGAGAGCTGAGCTGCCCCATCACCGCCGCGCTATACTGGTCGCGTGCTGGCGCTCTGGTGCTTCGTCACCATCGGGCACTTCGTGTTGACCGCGCGATGGGTACGCGTGTCCGCGCGCACCCCCTCCACGGGCGACGAGCTGTTGTTCACCACGGTGCTCGCGTCCGTCGGCACCCTTGCCGCGTCCCTCCACCTCGTCTCGCTTAGCGTCGGACTGAATCTTTGGGCGGTGGCGGCGCTGCTCGCCGTCGGTCACGGCGGGATGGCGCTCCACATGCGGGGACGTGCGCCGGCCGGCACCTCTGTCGAGCGACCGGATCCTGTCACGCGAGGAATCGAGACCGCCGCCAGCCTGGTGCTTGCAGCCGTTACGATCCAATGGATCCTGGTGGCGGCACCCGGTATGGGCGTGAGAGGGACCGATGCCGCCCACTATCACATCCCGAACGCCGTGAATTTTGCTCTGGGTGCGAGTCCTTTCGACCTGCCGGGGACGCAGCACCTGTACCCGATGGGGAGCAGCATGCTCGCTGCCTGGTTCATCCTGCCGGTCGGCGATTCGCTGCTCACCGACCTGACGATGGTGATGCCGTTCCTGCTGCTCGCATCGAGCCTTGGGTGGCTGTTCCGGCTGACCACTGGTCAATCCGGCCTGGCCTGGATGACCTGGCCGTCGCTCCTGCTGTTCACGACGCCGCTGTTCCGAGAGGCCAGCCTGATGTCGGCCGACTTGCTGTTTGCGGCGTCGCTCGTCGCGTTCGCCGCCACGCTGTTCGCCATCATCCAGCGCCGGCGCCTGTCGCAACGTGACGTGTGGCTGTCGGCGCTGGCCGGGGGACTGCTGCTCGGCACCAAGACGACCGGTCTTGTTGGTGCTCTGCTCGTCGGTCTCCCCATCGTCGGTGCGATGCCCATCGTCCTGCGGGGCGCGACCGGGCCGACAGAAGAGAAACCTACCATGGGCACCTGGGTGTTGGCCGGGCTCCTCGCCGTCGCGGCGGGTGGAATCTGGCTGGTGCGAAACTGGTGGGTCTGGGGCTCGCCCGTGGTGCCCAACGGGCTGACGGTCTTCGGCGTGGAGATTTTTCGAGGAGTGCCCTACGAACCCACCACGTATCTTTCCGTGCTCGGCGACCTCGAGAACGACCCGACATATCCTCTCGCCGCACAGACCCGTCAGTATCTCGACCAATGGCTCAGCGCATGGTATCTGCCCCTCGTGATGCCGGTGGCCCTGATCCCGATAGACGGGCTCGTGGCCTGGAGGCGGGGACTGGCGCTGGCGGGCATCGGGATGCGGCTCGCGCTGCTCGCGCTCGCGATTGGCACCCTGATACCGATGCTGTGGCTGCTGACCGGGGCGCCGTGGACGAGCCTCGAGTGGACGCGGGGGTTTTCACTGCGGTATGGGCTGCCGTGGCTGGCGCTGCTCCCGCTCGTGTCGTTCGCGGCGCTCTATCCGGCAAGTCTCCACTGGTACCGGTCGCCCGCGGCCAGCGCCATCGCCGGCATCGGCTTGGTACTGGGATCGCTCTGGGTCTTCGGCGGGGTCGACCCGAACCCGCCTTTCCCTCCGTGGCCCACGCTCGTCGCGGTGGTCGTGGGGCTCGGCGCGTTGCTGCTGATTCGCCTGGCGCTCGCGTCGAGCGGGACGACGGTGCTCATGGCGGTCGCCGTCATCGCCGCCATCTCGGGGGCCCTGGGCCAGTGGGTTGCCGCACTCGACTCTGCTGCCGCGGCCGAGGCGGGGCGGGCGGCCGCCCTGGCCCCGCGCACGTCCGGTCAGCAGGCTTATGACCAGCTGCGCCTGGCGGAAGGGCGCCTCGGCCGGACCTGTACGAGCCGGCGCTTCTTTGCGACGACACGGTTCGACGCACCGCTGGACCTGCAAGACGTCAAGTACACCAACCAGGTGTTCTACGCCAGGCGTGACGTCGCCGTGACGGCCGCCGTCCGGCCGCTCGGAGCGTGCGACTATGTGGTCACGTCACGGGCCGTGCTCGCCACGCAGAAGGGCATGGACCTGCTGGCGGCGCTCAGTCCGAACCGGCCGCCGGTGGAAACGGTCGAAGCGGGGCCTTTCGTCGTGTTGGGTACGCCATAGCTGCGCTTCGTTGCGCACACTGGCCGCTGGAGTAAACTTCGGGGTCGCCTCCTCATGCCCTCTCGGAGGAACACTTGCCGATCGTGAGCCATCAATCGCTCGGTCACGCGGGTGACGCGTCGCTTCTGCCGGCGCCGTTCCCGGAGGTCCAGGATCTCGCCGTCTGCGTGGTGCTGCCCGCCTACCACGCGGGGAAGACCCTCGAAGCGACGCTGCGGCGCCTGCCGGAGGGTTGCTGCCAGGACATTATTCTCGTCGATGACGCGAGCGCGGATGACACAGTCGAAGTGGCCCGGCAGCTCGGGATCGACGTGCACGTCCATCCGGAGAATCGCGGCTACGGCGGCAACCAGAAGACCTGTTACCGGCTGGCGCTCGACACCGGCGCCGACATCGTCGTGATGCTGCATCCCGACAACCAGTACGACGGCGCGCTGGTGCCGTACCTCACCGGGTTCATCAAGGCCGGGGTCGTCGATATCGTGCTGGGCTCGCGGATCAGGCGGCGGGACGAAGTGCTGGCCGGCGGGATGCCGCCGGTGAAGTACCTCGCGAACCGGTTCCTCACGATCACCGAGAATATCGTCCTCGGGTTGAATCTGCCCGAGTACCACACCGGCTACCGCGCGTATCACCGGCGCGTTCTCGAGACGGTCAACTTCGAGGCGTGTTCGGACGACTTCGTGTTCGATCAGCAGTTTCTGGTGCAGGCGCGCGTGCACGAGCTGCGCATCGGCGCCGTGCCGGTCCCCACCCACTACGGCCCCGAATCGAGCAGTATTCCCCTGGGCCGCAGCACGAAGTACGGGCTCGGTACGCTCGCCGTGCTCGGCCGGTACTGCGCCTACCGCACGGGCTGGAGGTCGCAGGAGCTGTTTCGCCCGCGGGCCCGGCAGTCCCGCGCCTCGGGAGGGATCTAACCCTCCCCCGGGGTCAGACCCCTCCCGAGGTGTTGTCGCTGCGAACGCGACTCCAGACCCCTTGCCGACTCGCACTATACTTTTCGCCGGAGAATGTGCCACGCGCGTCTGTCATTGCTGTGCTGAGGCGACCCGCCTCACGCGTCTCTACACCAAGGGCCATCACGCGATCGTCCGCTGCGAGGTCTGCGGACTGCAGTACGTCGATGAGATTCCCTCACAGGCCGAGCTGGAAGCGATCTACGGGGCGCGATTCTTCGAGGTCGGCGGCAAGTTCGGAGATGCACCAGCCAGCGCCGGGCGCGCCAACGCGCACGAGCTCGTCGAGCGTCTGCTGGCACTG
>JACQVC010000462.1 GCA_016209995.1 Gemmatimonadota bacterium | reverse complement strand
GCGCGTAGCCGTCAAGGGCGGCAGCACCGGCGGCTTCTTCACCAGTCTCAGCCTTGTGCGCTATCCGGGGAAATACAAAGCCTGCGTGAACTTCAACGGTCCCGTGGATATGGTCCGCTTCCAGCAATACCGCGAGAACTCGTATCGTCGCGACGTGCTACGCCGCGTGATGGGCCCGGACTACAACGCGCCGCTCTTCCACGAGCGCTCGGCCATCAACTTCGTCGATCGCATGCAGGCGCCGCTGCTGATCCTCTGGGGCGACCGCGACTACTCCGTCCGGCCATCACAAGCCGAGGCGATGGTCGAGGCGATGACGAAGGCCGGCAAGTCCGTCGACTATCGTATCTATTCAGGCGAGGACCACGGTTGGTACACGTGGCGGCCCGAGAACGTCGAGCACAGCCTGCGGCTGATCCTCGAGTTCTATGATAGGCACCTGCGCGGCGAGTCGTGAGGCGGTGGACTTGCGCGTCTGGCAGCGAAGGGGTAGTGGGCTCAGTGCAGATCGGGCCTATTCCGCCCAAATGATGTCGAGTCCGTAGGGCTCGAACTGCCGGTCCGCGGTGAGTAGCCGCAAGCGCTCCACCTGGCACTGCGCCACGAGCAGCCGGTCGAACGGGTCCCGGTGGTAAGGCGGCAGGGCGGCCACCCGCAACGCGTGATCGCACGTCACGGGGAGCTCACCTGTCGCACTCCGCTCCAGGCGCGTGGGCACGTACTCGGCTGGTGGGACCGGCAGGGGCAGCTTTCCCAGGGCATACTTGATCGCGATCTCCCATGCGCTCGCCGCTGAAAGCCAGAGCTGATTCTCCGACTCTTCAATAAGGGAGAGCCCTTCCCTACTAAACCGCTCAGGCTCGGCCTGCATCCAAAGCCAGCACTGGGTGTCCACCAGCACGTTCACCGCTCGAACTCTCCCAGCACATCCTCCGGAAGGGGAGCGTCGAAGTCGGACGGTACGCGGAACTTGCCACGATCGGTCCCCAGCAGACGCGCGCGCGGGCGCCCCAGGGGCACCAGCCGTGCGACCGGCCGACCGCCCTTGGCGATCACAATTTCCTCGCCCGCGGCGACACGGCGCAGCAGACGCGACAGGTGCGTCTTGGCCTCGTGAATGTTGACGGTCTTCATGGGTCGTACTATAGACTTAGTCAACGACTAAGTCAACTACTAGGGATCGCTTTCCGTAGAGACCGATGGCGAGCGAGTACCAGCACCACGAGTTCCAAGCCATCGATCGGCCACTGACCCAGAAGGAGATGACGGAACTTCGCTCGTATTGGACCAGGGTGTGGATCACCGCGGCGACCTTCGTCAAAGCTCGGCTATGGCCCCGCGGCGGCGCCGATCGCGGCGCAAACCGTCGCTCCTAACGCAGGGATGGGCCCGGCCGGCCAATCACAAAGCCGCTGGCGACACCTGCGCCAACGCCAGCGGCAATCACGGGAACCGCGCCAATCGAGGCGCCAAACACCAGCGCCACGACAGCGCCGGCGGACGTCCCCGCCAGGATACCGGTCAGCAGCGCAAAGACGGTTCTCTTCAAGGTAATCATTCCTGTGTGAACGTCGCTCGGTGTACGCACTATGACCAACGGGACTTGATCAGCCAATGGCTCTTTGGGCCTACAACGAGGGTTCTGCCGGAGTGCAGCCCGACCGGTAAGGAAGTATACTCACCAAGGAACGCCGGCCCCGACCAGCGGAGGAACCCATGAGAGCGCCAGTCATAGCTGCCTGCCTCGTCCTGGCGTGCTTGATCGTGATTGGCTGCGAGCGCGCGCGCGAACCAGCGCCCGTGGCTGACGTCGTCCGTACGGCGGACCCCACCGCGCGCGGCCTGTCGGAAGCAGATTTCCCGCGGGTCCAGCAGGTCGGCGACGGCGTGTACACCTACGAAGCGCTGCGGTCAGCCGGCGATGAGCGGTTCACGACGGTCAGTATGTTCGTGGTGACCAGCGAAGGCGTGCTCGTGGCCGACGGCCAGGGCAACGTCGAGGAAACCCAGCGGATGATCGAGGCGATCGCCGGCATCACGAATCAGCCGATCACGCACGTCGTGGTGTGCTCCGACCACGGAGACCACACGGGCGGCAACTCGGCGTTCCCGGAGTCGGCGACGTTCATCTCGACCACGACTTCGAAGGCCACGCTCGAAGCGTCGGCCACGAATCCCAATCGCCAGGCGGACTCGCCGCCCGTGATCGTTCCGGAGCAGACCGTGGACGACCGGCTGACGCTGACTCTGGGCGGCAAGGAGATCCAGATCCTCTTCCTCGGGCGTGCGCACACCGGCGGCGACCTCTCCGTCTACGTGCCCGCCGACAGGGTGCTGTTCATGAGCGAGGCGTTTCTGAACCGCGTCTTCCCGGCGATGCGCTCCGCGTATCCCTCCGAGTGGGTGCAGGTGATCGACCGGGCGCTGGCGATGGACGTCCAGACCTACGTGCCCGGGCACGGGTTCGTGGAAACGGCGCAGGTGTCGCGCGAGGAGCTGGTGAGATACAAGGAAGCGGTGGAGTACGTCATCGCGGAAGCGACGCGGTTGCACGGACTGGGTCTCAGTGCGGACTCGGCGGTCGCGCAGGCGAACTGGGGCGAGCTGGCGGGCTGGCGGCTCGCGTCCAGCCAGGCGCGCATCGCGCTCGGCCGGGTCCACCAGCAACTCAACGG
>JACQVC010000450.1 GCA_016209995.1 Gemmatimonadota bacterium | reverse complement strand
GGCGGACTGCACGGTATCCACCAGAGGTTCCAAGGTCAGAAGGGCTCCATCTCCAGGGTGTTCGCTCATGCCGCCCCCTCGCTTGGCACGGCCGTAGGTCCCTGACACCAGCCTGCCCGCCGCTGGGCGCGGGATTGACGAGTTCGGTATCCGGTATTAGACTCAGAATTAGCGACTGGGCAGACGAATCTGTAGAAGCGGATTCAGGGACTTGGCCATGAACCCAGGACATCAAGTGCTGGAAAAAACGCTGCGACGGGCACTGGAAAGAGGCGGGCAACGCTACACCGAACAGCGCGGCGCCGTCTATGAGTTCCTCATGAGCACGGATTCCCATCCCACCGCCGACGAGGTGTTTCTTGCTGTACGCGGCCGGATTCCGGGGATCTCGCTCGCGACGGTGTACAAGAGCCTCGAGACGCTGGTGGGGTGCGGGCTGGCCATGAAGCTCACCTATGGGGACAGCTCGGCGCGCTATGACGCGCGCACGGATCTGCATCACCACGTTCGCTGTCTCTCCTGCGGCAAGGTCTGCGACGTGCCGGGCAGTCTTCCCGAGCGCGAGGTGCAACGTCTGCGGGAGGGTGCCGACGGCTTCGAGGTGACCGGGTACCGGATGGAGCTCCTCGGATACTGCACGAGCTGTCGATCCTGACCGGGACAGCGAGTAACGCGTATGTCCGCTACCCGGACGGGGTCGGCGCCGGCGTGATGGCCAGTAGCTTGCGGATCTGAGTCTCGAGCGAGCCCAGGTTCACGGTCGTGTTCTTGCACGGCCCATCAGGCAGCCCGAGCGTAGTGCCGAGCACGGGTAGACGGCCGGCGACGTCATGGACGCCGCTCACGAGGTCTCGTTCACAGGCCACCGCAACGACGGCTTTCGGGCGTTGGCGCGCGATCATCTCGCGCGCGTAGCGGCCGCGCGCCGCTACGAACACAGGCACTCCATACCGCGCGGTGACGTCTAAAGCACCCTGCATCCCCTCCTTGCCGAGGCACCGCGGAAGCAGGACGAGCACATCTCTCGAGGCCAGTCCCCGGCGAGCGCGCCTCGCGGCCAACTTGTTGTACACCTGCAACGCTGCGTTCCCGACCACATCCCTCCGTATCCCCACCCAGCGACCCGCCGTCTCGGCAGCCGGGAGCAGCCACGGCAGCAGCCCTCCTTCGCAGAGTCTGCGGGAAAGAAGGTTGTGGCCGAGCGCGAAACTCGCGGCCACGAGCCCGAGCCACGCGAAGCTCGCTCCCGTCAAAGCCAGCACCACGGCGCCCAGCAACGTTGGAATAGCGGGGAGCCACTGTGCCAGTCGCGGCGTGACGAGCCACAGGAAAACGCCGGCCACGGCGCCCCAGACGGCGAAATAGCTGGCCAGCAGCGCGAAAAACAGCGCCGGCCGGCCGACGAAAACACCGTCGTTCGGAAGCGCCTCGCCATCCCAGTCGTCCCACTCGTGTCCCAAACGGCGATCCGAGCGGAGCTGCAGGAGCTGTGGCTCGCTGGGCTCGCAGCCCTGCAAGGGATCGGAAAGACCGCCCCCACGTTCTTCGCGCATGGGCGTTGCCATGGGCCGAAGGATAAGACGGCGTCCTTCCGTGCGTCAACACGGCGGCGCACGGTTGCCAGGTCGCAGAACGCTACAGCGGGCCGTATTCACTCACCCAGCGCCCGACGCCTTCGCGGACCTTCGCTCCGATCCCGCCGCGCTACAGAGCCGCGCGCTGGCCATGACCTCCACGCCACTGGTAGTTTTCGGCTGCGCGCAGCCATTGTCGCGCGACCTGCTGCCTATTTCAGCGTGTACGCCATGGTTCATCGGTCTGCCAGCAAGAGATTGAGCCCCGCCGGCTTTCGCGGAGCGGTTATCGAAGCCGAACGCGCGGCCTCGTACGCACGCGGGGAGGGCGCGCTCGTCATTCCACCCGAGGGAGCCGTCCGGCCCGCCGATCCCGACGACCTGGCTCTGCTGGTGCGCTGGGCCGCTGAAAACCGGCGCCCCCTCGTGCCCCGTGGCGCTGGCACCGGCATTCCCGGTGGCAACATCGGAAAGGGCATCATCGTTCATCTCGCGGAGTCCTTCGGCCGCATCGGCGCTCCCGACATCGATTCCCGAACCATCGAGGTAGGCGCTTCCGCCGTAGCCGGCGAGGTCGATCGGGCCGCGCGGGCTGCCGGTCTCTTCCTGCCGCCGCTGCCCTCCAGCGCGGATCGCTGCACCATCGGCGGGATGATTGCCAACAACGCGGCGGGCGCTCGTTCCCTGCGCTACGGCGCCATCCGCGAATGGGTGGAAGCGCTGGACGTCATCCTCGCGACGGGCGATCGTTTGTTCGTCACACCCACCTCCGCTCCTCTACCGCACCTCGCCCGCTTCCGTTGGACGGCCGAGATCGGTCCCGATGGATCGCCAGCGAGCTGGCCTCGCGTGCGCAAGAACTCGAGCGGATACGCCCTCGATCGCTATCTGGCTACGCGCAGTCCCGTACACATCTTCGTGGGGAGCGAGGGCACGCTCGCCTTCGTTGTGGCCGCCCGGCTTCGCCTCCAGCCGCTGCCGCCGGCCCGCGCGCTGGCTGCCGTCGCGCTGAGCGCGCTCGAGGGCATTCCCCGTGTTGCCGAGGCGGCTATGGAGCTTGGCGCGGCCGCGTGCGAGCTGTTCGGACAACGTTTCCTCCGCTTGGCGGCGCCGCAGGTGGCCAGTCACTTTGCCGTACCTTTGCAGCAGTATGCCGCCGTGCTGCTGATCGAGCTGGAAGCAGGCGACGCGCACACCATCGACGACCACATCGACTCACTGCGGCGCGTGAGCTCCGAGACCGACGCTGCCGTTCTCCGCGTGGCCACGACGTCCGAGGACGTCGAGCGTTTGTGGGAGTTCCGCCACGCGGCCAGTCCCACGATCACTGCCGCCCTGGAACGAGGCGTCGTCCCACTCAGGTTCATCGAGGATTCCGTTGTGCCCGCGGACCGGGTTCCCGACTACCTGCACGGCGTCCAGCGGCTCCTGGCCGAG
>JACQVC010000448.1 GCA_016209995.1 Gemmatimonadota bacterium | reverse complement strand
GCGCGCCTCAAAGCGTACTCGTGGCCGGGCAACGTGCGCGAGCTGCGCAACGTAATGGACCGGGCCGTGCTTTTGGCCCGTGGCGCTACGATCCAGCCAGGAGATCTGCAGCTGAGCGATGCCACGTCGCCGGGGCAGGCGGCGGCGAGTGGCGGCGGGGGCCAGGGGGAAGGGTATCCGCCGACCTTGTCGCTGGCGCAGGTCGAGGCCGCTCATATCGCGGCGGTCCTGCGTGAGACCCGGGGGCACATGGGTGAGGCCTCGCAGATCCTGGGAATTCATCGGAACACACTGACGCGCAAGTTGAGGGAGTACAACCTTCAGACGGACACGAAGGACGCACCAGACCAGTGAAGCGGCACTGTTCCGGTGCCGCCCGGGGAGCCCTCCCGGCTTGCGTGGGGGAGGGTTCGTGCGCTCGGGAGACCAGGACTGCCGCCTATGATGGCCCATCCCGGCCCGACTCGAATGGTCTCCGGAGTCCTACGGCAACTGATTGGTATCACAATGGATAGACACCTTCACGCTGCTCGCGCCCGCAGCGGAATGGGGTCGGCTCGGCCCGACGCTACGTCCGGTGTGCCACATATCGCTGCAATCCGCAGGGGATCTGGCATGGATCGTGACAACAAGTAAGGCAGCGACGAGCCGGACGCGGGTCCAGCCGGCCATCTGCCACGGGGAGTAATGGACAAGCTGCGAGTCGACCAGATCAAAGGGCTACTGCCCGACCTCGATGAGCTACGGCCGCTCATCGATCGGGTGGTGGGCGTGTCCACGTCGGATCCGGAACGCGCGTGGACGGCATCCGGCGAGCTGGGCACGGTCGGTCAGCGCCTGGTGCAGGCGGCGGGGCTGGAGGCGGGACTTTCCCAGCTGGTGGAGCAGGTGCGGGAGCACGCGGCCCTGATCTTCGGCAACGCGGTGAAGGCGATTCGCGCGCTCGAGGTAGGGGACGGCGCGGGTGCCGCGGAGGCATTGCTGGCGTCGGCAGAGCTGGAGGAAGGGAAGCGGCGGCTGGATCGCGCGGAGGCGTATGCGCTGGCCGCGTATGATGTCGCCCGTGGTTTGCGAGACCGGAGACCGGCGGTCCAGGCGCTACGCCGCGCTGCGCGCGTGGCGCTGGAGATGGGCCGCTTCGACCGAGGCTGGTCGAGGTACCAGGCCGCGTATCGATTGGCGCGTGACGCGGGAGACAGCGGGGGCGCGGCAGCCACGGCGATCGGCTCCGGGAACGTCGCGCTGTACCGGGGCCATTGGCAGACGGCCCGAGAGTGGTACCTGAAAGCGTTCGCTGTGATCGGCGAGGACGGCGCGCCTCGTCCCGAGCGCTGGCAGCTCTATCAGAACCTCTCGATCACGGACCGGCGCCTGGGCGATCTCGCGGCGAGCCGCCGCTGGCTGGAAAAGGCGGAGGCGGCCGCGTCGCCCGAGGATGCCGAGGCGGCCGCGGACATCCGCAATGGCTATGCCCAGCTCTTCATGGCGAGCGGCGAGACGGCCGCCGCCGAGGAGGCGTACCGCCAGGCCCTGGAAGCGGCACAGCGTCCTGTACTGGTGGTCGGGATCCTGCACAGCCTCGGGGAGTGCCTGCTAGGGCAGGGTCGAGTGCTCGAGGCGGAGGAGTGCGCGCGCAAGGCGGAGGAGAAGGCGATCGCGTGCGGAGTCGTGTTCAAGCTTCCGGAGGTCTATCGCCTGCTCGGACAGGTGGCTGACAGGCGCGGCCACGACGACGCGTTTGTCTTCTACGAGCGCGCGCTGGACCTCATTCAGGAGCGAGGGCTTCCCGAGTTCGAGCGCGCACAGACCCTGGATGCGTATGCGGCGCTGGAGCTGCGGCGCGGTGAGCCGGCGTCGGCGCACGCACGGCTGCTGGAAGCAGAATCGATCTATCGACGAGCCGGTAAGGAAGAGGAGTTGGGTAAAGTGGTGGATGACCTGGCAGCGTTTGGAACGGGGGATTCCGCGGCTGGCGGGGCTCCGGGCGAAAACGACACTGGGGGCAACGATGATACATGATGCGAGACCGAGCCGTGAGCGCCGGGGCTCGCTGTGGCGACTAGCGAGGGCGACCCTGGCAGTGCTGGTGCTCGCGGCGGCGCAGGTCCTGCTTGCGGGCTGCGGCGAAGTGGCGTCGGGCGGTGCGCGCGGCGAAGTGAGCGCGTACGTCGCGGGCGACGGGCCAGGAGGTTCGGCTTCCGCCGTGGCGGGGACCTCCGCGCTCCTCGCCGGCAGCGCGTGGGAAACCCCGGCCGGCAACGCTGTGAAGGGCACGGTGACTCTAAGAGCTCAGGTCTTCGTGAGCGCACCGAACGGTCCCTGGATCGAGGTGACGGAGGGCGAGCGAGAGGCAGTGGTCGACGCCGAGGGCGCACAGGAAAAGGAGGTGGGGCGCAGGCTCCTGGATGCCGGGATCTACAGTCGCATGCGCATCGTCTTTACGCGCGTAGACGTGGACGTAACGGACGGGCTCGTGATCGACGGAATCCCGATCGTCGGCCGCGTCGCCGTGAATTTCGGTGGGACCCAGAGGATCGAGGTCGAGCTGCCCATCAGCCTGACCCTGGCGGAGGACGCCGAGGTGGATCTGGTCGTCGACCTGAACGCTCAGGGCTGGCTCAGGTCCGCCAACCCGGTCACTCGCGTGGTACCTGCCGCCGTCTTCCGCAACGCGGTCGAGGTGCGCGTGCGGCCCTGATTTGCTGCCTGCGATGCAGTCAGCCCGCAACTGCTTGCTACGACACATTCTTCGGCCGCCGAGCCCGCGCTCGTTGCTGGCACCGAACTTGCTCACTTCCGCCCAACGATCATGCGGGCGCAGGAACGACTGTTTCACGCGATGCGGAGGTGCGGGAACCATGAGAATTCGCATAACGGGCCTTACGATCCTTACGCTTTTGCTGGCGGCCTCTCGCGGCGTCGGCCAGGTAGCCTGGGACGCTCCGTACCTGGTAGCGCCGATACCGCAGCCTGGTTTTGGCATTTACCTCACGGAGCCGGATCCGGGAGATCTGGGGGTGCTGATGTCGTGGCGCCCGGTGGGGGCGTGGCGCGGGATCGGGCTCCGCTTCGGGATAGCCGACGGACCCGGGCCCGGCGACGTGAGTGGTCTCGCCGGCGCGGACTTCTACGGCTCCATGAATCGATCCTCGCAGGACTTTCCACTCGACGTTTCCTGGGTGGCGGGCGTGGGGCTGGGGTTCGGCGACTTCGTGCTGGTGAGCCTGCCGCTCGGTGTTTCGCTGGGGCACACCTTCTCGGGTGAGGGCGTGGAGTTCGTGCCTTACCTATCGCCGCGACTCATCCTGGACGGCTACTTCGGGAGGGATTTCCCCGATGACGACCTAGACCTCGCGCTCGCCGTGGATCTGAGCGTGGACGTAGCGTTCTCGCCTGCGCTCACCATCCGCTTCGGTGCGACGTTCGGGGATCGAGAGGCGCTGGCGATCGGGCTGGCGTTCTGAACACCGTCTCGCGCGGAGACGCGGAGGAACGCGGAGAACTGCTTATTCAAGAATTCTTACTTCTCCGCCATTTCAACCTGTATGCTGATCTCCGCGACTCTGCGTCTCCGCGTGAGCTAGTTTTCGCTAGTTACAGCAAGCTGTTGAGACCTACCCTCGCGTTATCCGCTCGTACACGAGTCGTGCGGCGGCGGCGTCCTCGACGGCCATACCGAGCGACTTGAACAGCGTGATCTCGTCGGGCGTGCGCCGGCCCTGCGTGCGGCCGCTCACGACCTCGCCCAGCTCGCCGACGATGTGATCATCGCCGATCAGGCCTTCCGCCTTGGGTATCAGGAAATCGCCTGCCTCGTGCAACGCGGACTCGCGACGATCCACGTAGAGTCGCGCCCGCCGGACCGCCTGGCTATCCAGCTCGCGCGTGGACGCAGTGCTCGCGCCGACTGCGTTGATGTGCGCACCCGCCATGAGCCATTCGCCGCGCAGCACAGGTGAGCCGGAGGCCGTTGTCGTGCAGATGATGTCCGCGCGCTCCACGGCTTCCCGAGCCGATGCGACCGGCTCGACCCGCACGTTGTGGTTCCGTTCCGCATCCGTCGCGAACTCGAGCCGGTGCGCCTCGTTCGGGCTCCACACTCGCAGCCGGCGGATGGAGCGAACCAGGAGCATGGCCTCGAGATGAGTGCGCGCCTGCACACCGGAGCCCAGGATCCCCAGGTCCCCCGCGTCCCTGCGTGCGAGCCATCGTGTGGCCAGCCCGCTGACCGCGGCCGTGCGGATCGCCGTGATGGCGCCGGCATCCATCCAGGCGAGCAGGTTGCCGCGGTCGGGGTCGAAGAGCAGCACGCTGCCCTGGTGCGTCTCGAGAGATGTGCCCGCGTTTCCGGGAAAGAGAGTGATCAGCTTCACGGCCAGCGCCCGAGGGTTGGCGAGAAACGCCGGCATGCAGAGCAGGGAGTCGTGGTCGGGCGGCAGCCGTAGCACGGTGCGCAGCGGCTGAATCACCTCGCCGCGCGTGAGCGCCGCGAGCGCGTCGGCCATCAGGTCGATGCACTCCGCCATGGGTAGATTTCGACGCACCTCGTCGGGTCCGATCGTGAGGACGCTCATAGGGGCTTTTCTGGCGCGGACGAAGCGAAGCGTGCGAGCCGAAACGGAGCGATGTCGAAGGCGGGCGTCTTTTCCTCTACGAGATCCGCGACGATCTCGGCGAGCGCGGGGACGAACTTGAAGCCATGGCCGGAGCAGGCGCTGGCGAAGACGATGCGTGCGCCGCCGGACGCGGGGAGAGCATCGATGAGAAAGTGCTGGTCGGGTGTATTCGTGTAGAGGCACACGGCGGTGCGAGTGGGGGCGGTCGTGGCGCCGGGCAGAAATCGCCCCACGAGCTGACCGAGCCGGTCCGTGTCCCGCGGGCTCACCGTCCGTTGCACGGTATCCGGATTCGTGATCGTCCCCTCGTGATGGATTCCCGCCTTCATGCCGCTGCCCAAGTCGGGAAAGGTATAGAACAAGCGGGTGGGCGCGTACTCCCAGAGCACGATGGGGCAGCGGTCCGCTGCGTACAGTCTCGCCGCTGACGCCGCAGGGTACCACGCGCTCACCTGGCGTTCGACCTCGAGCAGAGGCGTGAGGGCGGGCCAGAGTCGGGGCGTCCAGGCGCCGGCCGCGAGCACGACCGCTGGGGCGGTGAACGACTCGCCGTCCGTCGCGAGCGTGACGCGGCCGGCACGAGGGTCGATGCGTTGCACAGCCAGCCCGGTACGAAGATCCGCGCCGTGGCGACGTGCTGCAGCATGCAGCGCGGTGACGCAGGCCTCCGCGAAGAGCGCACCCGCCCGCGGATCCAGGATCGCCACCATATCGGCTGGCGGTCTGAGGCCGGGGAAGCGCCGCGCCACTTCGTGCGCGGACAGCTCCTCGTAGGGCAGGTCGTGGGCGCGCGCGCTGGCCAGGGCGCCCTGCACGAGCACGCCCTGTGGAGGGCCGGCGGTCAGCACGGTAGTAACACGGAGCAACGGCTGTCCTGCCTTCCGCTCGAGATCGCGCCAGAGTTCGTACGCCCGGCGAACCAGCGGCACGTAGAGTGGGTGCTCGAAGTAGGCCTCGCGGATGATGCGCGTCTCGCCGTGCGACGAGCCGTACGTGTGCGGCGGCTCGTGGCGATCGAGGCCGAGCACGCGCGCTCCCCGGCGCGCGAGCTCTGCGGCCGCGGCGGCGCCCATGGCACCGAGTCCGACGACCGCGACGTCGTAATCCATGGGAGCGGGTGAGAGGGTTAGCGGGTGAGCACGGAGCTTATTCAGTGAAGCCGACGATGCGAGGAATAGCGAGCCCGGCCGGCTGGGCGCCGGCCGGGCGATGTCGTGCGCAGAAACGCTGTGCCCCGCCGCGGCGTCAACCCGCCTTGATGGGCCGCGTCTTGCTGCGCTGCTCGGTGGCGTCCTGATAGAGGCGAGTGGCCACTTCTCGCTCCTCGCGCAACGCGGACAACAGCGCCTCGGCCTCCTTGGCCTGGAAGCTCAGTTGCGTGGCCTT
>JACQVC010000449.1 GCA_016209995.1 Gemmatimonadota bacterium | reverse complement strand
TTGTAGCGCTGGATGGCGCCCGCGGGATCCACGTCCTTCGGGCATACCTCGGTGCATTCGCCGACGAAGGTGCACGCCCAGATGCCCTCCTCTTGAGAGAGCAGATCCATGCGCTCCTGCGCCCCTTCGTCGCGCGAGTCGAGGTTGTAGCGCTGCGCGAGCGCGATGGCGGCCGGCCCGATGAAGCCCGGTTCCAGCGCGTAGATCGGGCACGCCGCGTAGCACAGCATGCAGTTGATGCACATCGAGTACTGCTTGTATGCGTCGAGCTCCGCCGGCGTCTGCAGGTATTCGCCGGCCTCGAGCGGCAACTCCTCCGCCGCCCCGCGCACGATCCATGGCTTGACGTGAGCGAGCTTCTCGAGGAAATCGTCGAGGGCAAAAATCAGATCGCGCTGTACCGGGAAGCCGCTCAGAGGCTCGACGCGGATGGGCCTCGGGTGGTAATCTCGGAGAAAATCGGCGCAGGTGAGCTTCGGTACGCCATTCACCATCATCCCGCAGCTCCCGCAGACGCCCATCCGGCACGACCAGCGGTAGGACAGCGTCCCATCGACCTCGTCTTTGACATAGTTGATCGCGTCGAGGACCACCCAGTCTTCGTGGAAAGGCACGTCATAGCTCTGATACGTGGGCTCCGCCTCCTCCTCCGGACGGTAGCGGAAGATCTCGAGCTGCACCGTCTCCGCCATGATCTCTCCTTGACACCTCGTGGAAGACTTGGAGCTACCGCTCAAGCCTGCTACGTGCCATAGACCCGTTTGCCCGGCGGCCAGCGCGTGATCACCACCGGCTTGTAAGCGAGGCGGACCCCGGCCGCACCGGAGAACGCGAGGCTGTGCTTGAGGAACCGTTCATCGTCGCGGTTGGGGTAATCTGTGCGCTGGTGAGATCCCCGGCTCTCGGTTCGCTCGATCGCGCTGTGTGCGATGGTCTGGGCCAGATCCAGCATGAAGTCCAGCTCGAGCGCGGCCGTGAGCTGTGTATTGAAGGAGAGACTGTGGTCGTCCAGGCTCGTGTGACAGAACCGCTCGCGCAGCTCCGCCAACTTGTCGCAGGCGGCGCGCAGGCTCGAGTGCGTGCGGAAGATCCCGGCCCCCGACTCCAGGGCTTCGTTCATCTCTCGCCGCAGCGAAGCGATCCGCTCCTTGCCCGCCCGCTTGTCCAGGAAGTCGCGGGCAATCCGCTCTCGCTCTTCGGCAACCTGCTTCTCGAGCGCCGGCAGATCTAGCCCCGCGTGCTCCTGGGCGAAGCGGGCCGCCGCCCGTCCCGCCCTCGCCCCGAATACGAGCAGCTCGGGAAGGGAGTTGGACCCGAGGCGGTTCGCCCCGTTGATCGAGACGCAAGCGGTCTCACCAGCGGCGAACAGGCCCGGAAGCACGGTCGCCCCGTCGGCATCGGTATCGATCCCGCCCATCATGTAGTGGACGACCGGCCGCACGGGGATCGGCTCGTGAACCGGGTCGATCCCCACGTACCGAGTCACCAGCTCGTGTACGAAGGGGAGCTTGCGACTGATTCGCTCCGGTCCCAGATGCCGGATGTCTAGATAGACGAAATCCCCGTAAGGTCCTTGGAGCGTGCGGCCCTTCTCCCTTTCCTTCACAAACGCTTGGGAGAGCCGGTCGCGCGGGCCCAGCTCCATTGCTTTCTTCATGGGATGATGGGGATCGTGGACGTCCAACGGCTGGCCCAAATCGTAGTCCTGCAGATACCGGTATCCGTCCTTGTTCACCAGGACACCGCCCTCACTACGGGCCGCCTCCGTAATGAGGATGCCGGTGCCGGGTAAACCCGTGGGATGGTACTGCACGAACTCCATGTCCTTGAGCGGGACGCCAGCGCGGTACGACAGCGCCATCCCGTCACCCGTCTTGATCGATCCGTTCGTGGTGAACGGATAGACGCGGCCACAGCCTCCCGTGCACACGATCACCGCCTTCGCGGCGAGCACGTCAATGCGGCCAGAGCGCAGCTCGAGCCCCGTGATGCCCTGGCAGCGCCCGTTCTCGACTAAGATCTTCGTAGCGAACCATTCGTCGTAGCGCGTGATCTGCGGATGCCTAAGCGACGTCTGGAAGAGCGCATGCAGCATGTGGAAGCCGGTCTTGTCGGCCGCGAACCAGGTGCGTTCGGTCTTCATCCCTCCGAACGGTCGCACGGCGATGTGGCCGTCGGGTTCACGACTCCACGGGCACCCCCAGTGCTCGAGCTGGACCATCTCGGCAGGCGCCTCGCGCACGAACAGCTCGACCGCGTCCTGGTCCGCCAGCCAGTCGCTCCCCAGGATCGTGTCGGAGCAGTGCTCGTCGAGGGTGTCGTTGCTCTTGATGACGGCCGCGGCGCCACCCTCAGCGGAAACCGTGTGGCTCCGCATAGGATAGACCTTGCTGACCAGCGCCACGCTGAGAGACGGGGCCGCCTCCGCGACTGCGATAGCGGCCCGAAGCCCCGCACCGCCACCCCCGACGATCACCACATCATGGCGTAAAGCCATAAACCGTCCTCGGTAGAAACGCGACGTTCAGCCTGGCGGCGGCAGCGACTTGGAAGTCTGCCCGAAACGCGGACGAAACATAATTTGTCGGTGCCGCTCGCTCAGCGCCAGCAAATCATCAACCCGCACGCGCCTCCTCGGTTTCCAGCGCTACGGCCCTCGGCTCCCACTCTCTGATCATGCGCACGAAGCTCTGCGCGATCTCGGGATCGAACTCGGTGCCTGCTTTCTCCTGCAGGTAGCTCAGCACCTTCTCGGACGGCCACGCCTCCCGATACGGCCGGTTCGTGCGCAGAGCGTCGTACACGTCGCACACGTGCACCAGCTTGCTGGCCTGGTGGCAATCGCGGCGGAACTTCAGCGTCGGGTATCCGCCCCCGTCCAGCATGATGTGATGCTCGTAGGCGACCACAGCGGCCATGTCCAGATCTTCCTCGTTCTCGATGATGATCCGCGCGCCCTCCACCGTGTGGTTGTTCATGATCTGGCGCTCTTCGGGCGTCAGCTTACCTGCCTTGTTCAGTACCTCCTTCGGGATCTTGACCTTGCCGATGTCGTGGAACAGGCCGGCGACGCCGAACGCCCGAGCTTCAGGCGCTGTGCAGCCGACGTACTCGGCCAGCGCCATCGTCAGCACGGAAACGTTGAGAGCGTGCGTGGTCGTGTACTGATCGAAGTCCTTGAGCTGCAGGAGTGGCAGGAGGATGCGCTGCTCGCCGTGCATGGCCACGCCCAGAGAAGCGACCACGGCCTCCGCCTCGGCGAGGGGCAGCGCCATGCGTGTGCTCACCTCGTCGTGGAGCCAGCGCACGGTGTCGGCTTCTGCGGAAAGCGAAAGCGTCATGTCGGGCGGCGGCGCCTCGGCGACAACCTCCGGACGCTCCTCTCGCAGCCCCACCATCCCGAAGCGTATCGGTGAGCTGCGGGTCTGGCGTGCTTCGGCCGTGCTCACGGACAGCCCGACGATCCGCGTGAGCGCGTCGGCGAGAAAACCCTCGAACTCGTCGCGATTCACCGCGTGCTCGAAGGCGAGGCGCTGGATACCGGCGCCCGCCAACCGCGGACCCCACTCCCAGCTCTTGAGCTCACGCAGCGGGCGGTTACCGTAGAGGATCTCGTCGCCCAGGAAGGTGAAGACCGGCTGCGGGTCGCGGCTCTGGAGATCCACCAGCTCCTGATACGCCACGTCGAGGGCGCGCTGGCACGCCGGATGGCGCTCCTCGTACAGCGTCATCGCGGAGAGCGCCTGCCCCAGAGCGTTGAGGAATCGGATCGGCTCGCTCATCGTCGCGCCGCCTCCGCCCGAGCCGCGGCCTGGATCTCCGCGTCACCCGACGCCGCCGCGCGCACGAGAATGTCCCTGGCCCGCGCGTCGTTCTGCCACGACTCGGCCAGCACGGTAAGCGCCGCCAGCATCTCGGGCGACTTCGAGGCCAGCTTGGTTCGGCCGAGCAGACTCTTGCCCGGCGATGCGATCCCCAGCACGATCTCGAGCGCCGCCGGCGAGTGTACCTGGCGGAGGGCCCGCACGGCCGCCGCGCGCAGCTCGTCGCCGAGCGTTCCATCGCTCAAGCGCTTGAGAATCAGCGGCACCCCCTCGGCCGGACAGCCTCGCTGGGCCGCCGCCAGCGCGATCGGAAGGATCCGTTCGTCCGTCTCCCCCAGCGCTGTGGCGAGCGCCCGGTCTCGCTCCTGCGGTAATCGCAAGAGCAGCTTCAGAGCTTCCCGGCGAACGCGCGGGTCCGAGTGGCCGAAGTACGGCGCCGGCGAGAAGCCCTCGGGCCAGGCCTCCATCCGGTCCATGAGCGCCAGGAAGTTCCGCTGCACGTACCACCGATCATCTTCCAGGCGAGCGACAACCTGCTCGCCGATACCTGGCCCCATGCCGGCCAGCCGATCGATCAGCGCCCGCCGCGTAGCGCGCGACGCCGACTCCGCCAGCGCCTCCAGCATCACCCCGGCGGCCTGCGTCCCCACGAAGACCAGGAGTCGGTCGATGAGCGTGAAATCGAAAGGGTCCCCCTGAAGGAGGATACGAACCTGGTCCGGTGTCGCCACCTGGGGCCAGATCTCTCCGGCGACTTTGGAGTCCTTGGGTGCACGGTCGAGCGCATCGAGCAGCGGCTCCAGCTCGCCGGCCGATACCAGCCGGGCCACGGCATCCCAGAGAGCCGGCCCCCCGGCATCGACCTCCAGGCTCATCTGAACGATGCGCAGCGGCTCCGGACTCGCCAGCGGACCCCGCAGGGCCTTGTCCGCCTCGACCCGCGCGGATCGTGAGAGCGCCTCGAGACCGGCGCTGTACGCGTCCGGGTTCGGGTCGTCGAGCGTCCAGTTCTCGATCAGCCGCGTGACCTGGGTGCGCACCGCCTGGTCGGCCACAACCCGCACCGTGGGCGCACCACGATCGGCCTGCACAGATAGCTTGGACAGCAACCG
>JACQVC010000447.1 GCA_016209995.1 Gemmatimonadota bacterium | reverse complement strand
GCATGGTGAAGGCCTACCACCGCCCTGACTTCGCTGGTTTTTCCTGGACTCGGCGGGTCGCGCGGATCGCGCCGTCGAGCATCCAGCGCGAAGGCGGCGGTCCGTGGTGAGTCAATCTAACCCACATCGATCGCAGCGTTCCGGGTTGTGCGTCGCCTGGCCGGGCCCAACGCGTCATCCGAGCTTGACTATTGTTATTTCCCCGCGGTTCGATAAGCTTGCAGCACACTGTATGACAGGGACGGGCCCCCCGCCCCCACAATGGATCATGCGCCCGGACTCGCTGCTCGCGTCCGTCTTGCGACGTCTGAAGCACTCCTTTGCGCTGGAACGCGTGCGTGTCGTCTTTGTCGACTGGCGGATTCGCCGAAAGATGGAGCGGACTTTCGCACGGGCAGACCCCTTCGACTACAGCCGGTCGGCCTTTGATCAGGATCGGCACGCGGCGATCCTGGGCGTGCTGGGACCGCCGCCGCTCGGTCGGGTCCTGGAGGTCGGGTGCGCTGAGGGGACGTTCACTGTCGAGCTGGCGCGTCACTGCGCGGAGGTCGTCGCGATCGACATCTCGGCTACAGCCGTGGCGCGCGCGCGAGAACGGTTGAAGGCCGGTGGCATCGATAACGTCACGCTCGTGGTGGCCAATATTCGGTCGTGGCGCCCCGTGCGACTTTTCGAGTTCGACGTCGTCGTGCTTGCCGACGTGTTTCCGTATCTCGGGCATCGCACGGCACCGGCCGAGTTCGCTGCGCTTGTGAAGCGGGTCACGACCTGGCTGAGACCGGGCGGCCGGGTGGTCATCACGAGCTGGTTCGCCAGCGACGAAGAGCGGCGAGCGCGCGAGGCCCACGCCGCGTGTTTTCTCCGGCAGGGCCTTCGCCTCGAGCGCGAGGAGATCAGGGGCGCGGGCCTGGACCGCCCGGGACTGCGGTACCTCTTCACCGTACTGCGCGTGCATGGCTGATCGGGGTCTACCGGCGGCTCGGGCGCACAAGCCTCGCCCTGCCCTCTCGATCCTGCAGACCAGCGGCCATATCTGTTGGGGCGGAGAGCCGAATCACGTCTTCCTGCTGTCCAGCGGCCTGCTCGCCGCGGGTCATCGCGTGATCGTCGCGGCTCCGCGGGCGAGCGCTCTGGCGGAGCGCTGCATCGCCAGCGGCATCCCGGTCTGCACGCACGTCCGATTCAGCCATCAGCTTCGCGATTACGGGCTCCTGCACGACGCCCGGGCAGTAGCCCAGCTCATTCGCGACCACAACGTGAGCGTTCTGCACACCCACGCGTCGCGCGACACGTGGGCTGGCGCACTGGCATCCCTGGCCAGTGATGTCCGCATCGTGCGCACACGGCATAACCTCCAGTACAACCGGACAGGCATGCTGAACCGCTGGCTGTACGGCCGGCTGGATGGCTTGATCGTGATCTCGAAAGCCATTCGCGACGAGTTTCGACGCAACCACTTGGTGCCGAATCAACGGATCACGGTGATCCCGGATGCAGCGGACCTTCGGCGCTTCTACCCTCGGCCGTTGGCCATCGGTTTGCGCGAGGAATGGGGGATTCCGGTCGACGGTTTCGTGATCGGGTCCGCCGGCCGACTCTCGATCGAGAAGGGGCATCATGTGCTCGTGGAGGCGGCCGCGATGGTGGTGTGCCAGGCGCCCTCGGCGTGGGTTGTCATTGCGGGGGAGGGCGCCGAGGAGACGGCCTTGCGCTGCCACATCGAGCGCAGAGGGCTGGTGGGCCGTGTCATCCTGCTCGGGTTCCGGGAAGACATTGAGGATTTCTATGCGGCCACCAACTTACTCGTCGTACCGTCGCTGTCCGAGGGGTTGGGCACGGTCGTGATCGAAGGTCTCGCCATGGGCAAGCCGATCATTGCCTCAAATATTGGAGGCATCCCGGAACTCATCGAAGATGGCCGGACCGGGCGCCTGGTTCCGCCAAACGATGCGGCGGCCCTGGCGGCTACAATCCTCGCGCTCATGACAAGCCCAACGGCTGCCGCTGCATTCGGCCAGGCTGGGCGCGCGCGTGTGGCGCGGCATTACTCGCTCGGAAGACTCACGGCCCGAACGCTCCGGCTCTATGAGCAGATCACGGCTGCAGCCCCCGTAAGGCACGCGTCGCGCGCTTCCAGCTAGCCTCAACGTGATAGAGTCTTGATAGGTAGTACCGGAGACGGAGGCGCGTGGTACGAGACGAGGCCATGATGCGGTGCAGCGCGTAGCGGTCGCGGGCTGTATTCCGGTTGTCCCGTCGTGTGGAACAGGCGACCCCGTACCCCATCGACCGCAGCAAGGTCTCGGCGCCGGCGAACTCGTGGCCGTACGGGAAAGCGAAGGATTCCACCGGATTCCCCACGATCTCCTCGAGCAGTCGTTTGGATTCTGCCAACTCGAATACTCGCTCGGATTCCGTCAGGTCGCGCAGGGAGCGATGGGTCATTCCGTGGGAGCCGATTTCTATCCCGGAATGGGCCAGTTCACGGAGTTCGTGGGCGTCGAGTATCGGAACGCGGAACGGCCAGGCCGAGTAACCTCCGACATGTCCCGCGACGACGAAGACGGTGGCATGGAAGCCCAGGTCGGCCAGGATGGGAAACGCATCCGTCAGGAAGCTGCGGTAGCCGTCGTCGAACGTGAGGACGAGGGGGCGGGGGCGGGCCGGCGACGGTCCAGCGAGAAGCTCACGCAGCGAGATGCCGCGATACCCGAAGTCCCGCAGCGCCTCCATCTGTGCCCGGAACAGCGCCGGCTCGACAAAGAGCGTGCGTACCGGCGTGGGCCAGTCACCCGGCGGCGGGTTGCCAATCGCGTGGTAGGTAAGGATCGCGGCGCGAATCATGTGCAGGCAAGATAATGCCCTCGCACGTGGTAGGATGTCACCTTCATCCCTCACGCATGCCCGGCGGTGGCCCCATCACCTCGACGTCCAGCCCGTTGAGAGTTGGCCGTGGCGATGGCATATTACCCGCCCGCGCTCATGACGTGACGCGCGGATCCGGTTCGGAATTTCGATCTAATTTTCCCTGACAGTAAGGGCGAGGAGCGGCGTCGATGCGAACTCGGTGGGGCAGTATCGCGCTGGTCATCTGCGGCCTTGTTCTGGCGTGGCGGCCGGCAGCCCAGGGTCAGCAGACGAATCAGAACTCGGGAGCCGCAGGTGGCTCCGCGGCGCCTCGCCGGGTAGCGCGCGCGGCGCTCACCACTGCGGCCCCCGTGCTGGATGGCGTGCTGGACGAGGGCGTGTGGCAGCAGGCGACGCCGCTCACGGACTTCACGCAGTCGGAGCCGCTGGAGGGCCAGCCGTCGAGCGAGCGGACCGAGGTGCGCATCCTCTACGACAACGATTTCGTCTACGTGGGCGTGATGTGCTACGACCGCGACGCAGAGCAGATCCTCATCACCGACTCACGGCGTGATTCCGGTCTGGGCGACACCGACTCGTTCCAGATGATCTTCGATACGTATCTCGATCGGCAGAACGGGTTCGTGTTCGGCACGAACGCGGCCGGCATCCAGTACGATGCCCAGGTGCGCAACGAAGGTCAGAGCGGATCGGGTGGTGGTGGTGGCGGGGGCGCGGCGTTCGGCGGCGGCGCGCGTGCGCAGAGCGGATCGGGCGGCGGGACCAACGTGAACTGGGACGCCAGCTGGGACGTGAGGGCCCGTATCAGTGACAGCGGGTGGAGCGCGGAATTCCGCATCCCACTGCGCACCTTCCGCTACGGGATGGCGCCGCAAGCGTGGGGGTTGAACTTCGTCCGTAACATCCCACGCAACCGCGAGGTCGCGTACTGGGCGCCGATCGCCCGCCAGTTCAACATCAGCCGGCTGTCGTCAGCCGGCGAGCTACAGGACCTGCAGCTGCGCACGCCGCGGAACTTCAAGCTCACGCCCTACGCGGTCGCGTCGGCCAACCGCAACTACACGCCGGGCTCGAGCACGCAGCGGGACCGCGAAGTGGGCTTCGACACGAAGTTCGGCATCACGCCCAGCCTGAACCTCGACCTCACGTACAATACTGATTTCGCGCAAGTCGAGGTCGACGAGCAGCAGATCAATCTGACGCGCTTCAACCTGGTCGTCCCCGAGAAGCGGCCGTTCTTCCTGGAGAACGCGGGCTTGTTCTCGGTCGGCAGCCGGGGCGACGTCGATCTCTTCTTCAGCCGGCGCATCGGGATCGCGGCCGACGGGTCGCTGGTGCCGATCCGCGGCGGCGCTCGCCTGAGCGGCCGGCTGAGCGGTCTCAACGTCGGCGTGCTCGACATCCAGACCGAGGAGGTCGGCACCACGCCCGCGAACAACTTCGCGGCCGTGCGGCTGAATCGTGAGCTGCCGAACCGCTCGTCGATCGGCGCGATCTTCGTGAACCGTGCGGCGACGGGCAGCCCCGGATCCGGGTCCGGGGCAGGCGCTGCCGGCGAGCACGACTGGAACCGAACCTGGGGCGTCGACGGCCGGCTCGGGATCGGCGAGGCGATCACGTTCAACGGCTACGCAGCGAGGACGGAGACGCCCGGATTGACGGAGGGCCAGTACGCGGTCGCGGGCGGCGCCGAGTACAGGGACCGCCGGCACCGCACCTACTTCGAGTACGCCCAGGTTGGCGATGACTTCAATCCTGAGGTCGGGTTCCTGCGCCGCGACCACGGATCCGAGCGCATCGCGTTCGGCTTCTACGAGACGCTGCGATCGGAGGCGCTGCGAGCCAAAGGCTTCCGCGAGCTGCTCCCGCATTTCTCATACGTGCGCTACAACCGTCTGGACGGCTCGCTCGAGACCGCGACGCTCCACCTCGACAACCATTTCGATTGGGAGAGCGGGAACTACATCGCCCCGGCCATCAACATCGACTGGGACGGATTGGATCGGCCGTTCGAGGTGTACCCCGGGGTGATCGTGCCGAAGGGCACGTACCGGGCCACCCATACGGCGTTCCGCACGCACACCGACGGAAGAAAGTGGATCAGCGCGAATTTCGATTGGGATTACGGCAGCTTCCTGTCCGGCCATCAGAGCAGCATCGCGCCAGCGCTGACCGTACGGAGGGGTGGCAAGCTCAGCGCCTCCCTGCGCTGGGCCCGCAACGACATCGACCTGCCGGAGGGCGACTTCGTCACCAACCTGGGCAGTATGCGCGCGACCTACAACTTCTCGACTTCGGTG
>JACQVC010000457.1 GCA_016209995.1 Gemmatimonadota bacterium | reverse complement strand
GTTCAAGGTCTGCTCGCGCTCGTCGTGGCCGCCGCCCAGGCCGGCGCCGCGGTGGCGACCGACGGCGTCGAGTTCGTCGACGAAGATGATGCAGGGGGCGTTCTGTTTGCCCTGCTCGAAGAGGTCGCGCACGCGCGAGGCGCCCACGCCGACGAACATCTCGACGAAATCCGAGCCCGACATCGAGAAGAAGGGACGTGCCGCTTCGCCCGCGACCGCGCGCGCCAGCAGCGTCTTGCCGGTGCCGGGCGGACCGACCAGCAGCACCCCCTTGGGTAGACGTCCACCCAGCCGGCCGAACTTCTGAGGGTCCTTCAGGAACTCGATGATCTCCTGCAGCTCGTCTTTCGCTTCATCACAGCCGGCCACGTCCGCGAACGTGATCTTGGGCGTGTCCATGGTCAGGAGCTTCGCTTTCGACTTCCCGAACTGGAACGCCTTGGCGCCGCCGACCTGCATCTGCCGGATGATCCAGAACCATAAAGCGAAAATCAGGATCCAGGGCACGAGCGTGCCCATGAGTCCCAACCAGTTCTGGCGTTCTTGCTCGACCTGGATGATGACGCCGTTCGCTTCCAGTCGCTGCAGCAGCTCCTCGCTGTCCCGCACCGGAAGCATGGTGTGGAAGCGCGTCGTAGGCGTACCGTTCACCGTCACGGACGCTTTCAGCTCACCCTCGACGCGCACGCCCTCCACGATGGTGACCTCGTGCACGTTGCCGGCCGCGAGCTGCTCGGAGAATTGTGTATAGGTGAACTCCGCGCCGGGCTGCTGCCTCGGCCGCAGCACCTGGACGAGCAGGACGGGCACCAGGATGACCAGCACCCAGAAGGACGCGGTCTTGGACAGACGCGTCCACCGGGATCCCGTCTCGTTACGATTTGGTTCGCGCTCGGCCATGCTACTTCAGCTCTCCCAGACTCGCGATGAACGGCAGGTGCCGGAAATCCTCGCTGAAATCGAGACCGTACCCCACCAGGAACTCCGGCGGCGCAGCGAATCCGATCCAGCGTGGCTCCGTCACCAACCCGGACGCCAGACGCTTGTGCAGCAGCGCGCAGACCTCGAGGCTGCGCGGCCCGCGCGAGCGCAGCAACGGCAGCAGCCGATTCAGCGTATAACCGCTGTCCACGATATCTTCTACCAACACTACGTGTTTTCCTTCCAGTACAGCCTCCGGATCGTACACGAGCCGCACCTCGCCGGCGGAGGCCGCGTTCTTCCCGTAGCTCGCGGCGCTCAAGAAGTCCACCTGGAGCGGCCTGCGGATCTGCCGGACCAGGTCCGCGAGAAAGATGAACGAGCCCTTGAGCAAGCCCAGAACGAGCAGCTCGTCGTCCACCGGGAAGGCCGCCTCGATCTCGGCACCCATCTCGCGCACGCGCGCCTGGATCTGCGCCGCCGTGAATACGACGCGGCCGATCGGGCGGCCGCCCATGCGGGCCACGGCTTCAGGATGCGTCGTCTGGAGCATCGGACACGGCCATGAAGAACCCCGTCGCGGACCCGTTCCCGAGGGCATCTACGCCTCGGCCCACACCCGGAACCCACAGCACCTTCCCCGTGCGATCCACGAGCACCGCGATCCGGCTTCGCTGTCCGGCGGAAATCCGTCGCTCGCCGAACAGCTTCTTCAGCTTCTTCGAGCCGTACGGAAGCTCGAGACGATCCCCCGGGCGCCATCCCCGCAGGGTGAGCGGGGCTCTGAGGGCCTCACGGTCGAACCTTTCACACCATTGACCACTGAGCGGCGCCGCGGACGACCAGCTCGCCCGCATGCGCCGCCCGCCGACGGCAAAGAATCCGGCGCCGGCCGCGAGGTCCTCGATTCGCAGGGGCGTTTCCCCAACCTCGGAAGCCGCCCCAACCCCGACGGTGATGCGATCGAACTCCCTCGTGATCCGCGCGCCGTGACCCAGCATCAAGGTGCGGCCGCTCTTACCCGAACTAATAAACTCCAACGCCGCTCGGGTTCCGGCTGCATCCAGCGCAACCCCCAAGCGGCGCAGCACATGACGCAGGACACGCGCCTGCACATACGGATGATATCCCAGCAGTCGTGAGCGAGCAAGCGCAGACTGCGCCTCATCGCTTCCCTTTTCGCCACGCAAGCTTTCGCGTGCGCGGGGTGCCCGATCCCCCGTCTCCCCACGCAGGAGATCGTTTGCGTGGGTTCCGTGCCGCTCGAACTGCACGTCGGCGAGGATGGCCGGCAACAGACTGTCCCAGGCCGCCGCAGCGCCGGCCGCGATGCCGGCGAGCCTACGCAAAGCCCTGCGCGCGCCGGGCGCCACGGCGCGCTCGATCAGGGGAAGCACTTCGTGTCGGATCCGGTTGCGCGCATAGTGCGTGAGGCGATTCGTGGGATCCTCGAGGTACTGGATTCCCGCGGCACGCGCGTACTCGAGCAGCTCGGCCCGCGAGAAAGGAAGCAAGGGCCGTACGATGCCGGGCTCGCGCTTCTCCGCGATCCCGGTGAGGCCCTCGAGCCCCGCGCCCCTGAGCACGCGAAACAGCACGGTTTCGGCCTGGTCGTCGGCGTGGTGCGCGGTCAGCACGACGCGTGCGCCGACCTCTCTGCGCACGCGCTCCAGAAAGGCGTAGCGCTGCCGCCGCGCTTCCGCCTCGGACCCGGGCCGCGGATCCGCCTCGCCGCTCGTAAATCCGAGGCCCCACGCGCCGGCGAGGCCCTGGACCCAGCGCCGATCCGCTTCACTGCCCTCGCGCATCCGATGGTCGAAATGCGCGACGTGCAGCCGCAGCGCGAGGTCCTCGGCGGCGAAGCGCAGAAGGTGAAGCAGCACCGTGGAATCGAGCCCGCCGGAAACGGCTACGATCACGTGGTCACCCGTGCGCAGGAGATCACGACGGCGGACGTGGGCGAGGAAGCGCTCGGGAAGGCTGTCCGACCGCGAGACGCTAGCCTCCTTCATGGCTGCCAGCGGGATGCTCGACGCGTTCGATCTCCTCGGGCTCCAAGCGATAGAGACGGTAGAGCACGAGGTCGATGAGCTGCATCGTCATGGCCAGCTCGGCTCGCGCCTGCCGCCCATCATCGCTCGCCGAGACATCGGCGCGGCGCAGCTCGACCACGCGTCCGGCCAGGAATCCGAGGATGTCGCCCACCACGTCGGCGCGTGGGCCCGTCGTATCCGGAACCGCGACGATCGGCTGAGTGAGCAGGAGACCATCGACGTAGGCCAAGAACGCCGGGAACGCCAGCTCGGTGAGGCTTCCCTCGTCCAGCGCCTCCTCGGCCGTGACGTTCTCCCACTCGAGCTCGTTCCAGTAGAGGTCTTGAGCCTGATCGAGGAGGTGGCCCCTCACGGTCTGGGGCAGCCGGGCGGGTTCGGGGAGCGGCGCCAGCCTGCGGCCGAGCCCGCGCTCGAGACGGCTGTGCCGCTCTTTGAGCACCAGAGTCTCGGCGTTGTCGGCTAATAGGTTCACGGCCATCCTCCTGCAACTGGGGTGAGTAAGATAAGGGGCGGGTCGGCGGACGGGCAAAGCAGGCCCTCGCCGCCTTGCGAGGCGCAGAGCGGACCGGCATCCTGCACGGTTTCGCGAGGCGGTCACCAGCGAACCATTCGAGGCAAGGCACACACGTGGCAGAATTCCATTCCCCAGCCCGATTCCCGCGAGGATTCCGCTGCGCGGCCAGGAACTGCGGTCTGAAAGCGGCGGGCCAGATGGACCTGGCCGTGTTCTACTCGGAGGCGCCGGCGCACGCGGCCGCCGTGTTCACGCGCAACCGTTTCCCGGGCGCACCGGTCATCCTCGGACGGGAGATCATCCAGAAACACCGGCTACGCGCGATCGTCGTGAACAGCAAGGTCGCGAACGTGGCGATGGGCGAGCAGGGCATTCGCGCGGCCAGGCGCATGGGTGAAGCCGCGGCCCAGGCGCTGGGCGTGCCGGCCGCTGAGGTGCTCATGAGCTCGACGGGCGCGATCGGCAAGGCACTGCCCATCGAGAAGATCGAGGCCGCGCTCGAGGGCATCGCCGCCGAGCTGCAGGACGATCCCCTGCTCGGTGCCCGCGGCATGATGACCACGGACACGTACCCCAAGGCCCTGTCGCTGTCCGTGGGACCGGCGGTCATCACGGCCGTGACCAAAGGCTCGGGCATGATCGGCCCGAACATGGCGACCACCTTGACCTACATCTGCACGGATGCGGAGGTCGCGGCGGAGGCGCTCGACCGCATGCTGCGCGAAGCCGTCGCTGATTCCCTGAACATGCTGTCCGTCGATTCGGACACGAGCACGTCCGACACGTGCGCGATCCTGGCCAACGGTCTGGCCGGGCCGGTCCCCGAGAAGGAATTTCGCAGTGCCCTGAACGCGCTCTGCGTACGTGTCACCGAGATCCTGGCCCGCGATGGGGAAGGCGCGACGAAGCTGCTCAAGGCCAGGGTGACGGGAGCGAAGAACAGCGAAGAAGCGCGCACGGTGGCGCGCAGCATCATCAACTCACCGCTGGTGAAGACGATGGTGCACGGCGGCGATCCGAACATTGGCCGGCTCCTCATGGCCGTGGGTAAGTGCGTGGACTGCGAGATCGTGGCCGAGCGGCTGGCGATACGCGTCTGCGACGAGCTGGTGTACGAGAAATGGGGAAAGACCGACTACGATGAGGATCGCGTGCGCGCGCTGCTGAGCGGCGACCCGGTTATCATCCACGCGGACCTGGGCGTCGGCACGGGTGAGGCCACGGCTTACGGCTGCGATCTTACGCACGGGT
>JACQVC010000466.1 GCA_016209995.1 Gemmatimonadota bacterium | reverse complement strand
TGCGCCTTCAGCAGGGCGGCATCCTACCCTCACTTGATTCGGTTCGAAAGGAAGCCGAGCGCAGGCTCGAAGAGGCACTGCGGGCGTTGCCGGACTCGGAGCAAGCCACGGGGCGCCCTGACGAACGCTGGTATTGGGCGGCGCCCATTCTCTTGGATCTGCATCGCCACAACGCCGCCACGCGGGCATGGTTTGAGCAGCCCCGCCTGGCGACCGACTGGCGAGGCGACGGCTCTGATCGCCGTCGGGACCTCGTGGACGAAGACGCGGGTGCGCCGGCCGAGGCGTCACAGGCGGCTGGCAGCGCGTGGGCCAAGCATGTCGCGCTGGCGAAGACACTCGTGGAGGGCGGTGTCACGCTTGGCCTGCGGCCCGCAGACCTCACCCAGGTGCTCGCCTGGCTCGCGATCGGAGGCCCGGCGGTAGCCGCGCTCCGGGCCCTCTGCCGGGTCGCGGGTGGATTGCACCTGGCGCAGCAGATCGCCGCGCGTAATGCGGCCGCGCGGGTGGCAGACGCGATCCGCTCGCTGTTCAACGAATTGGAGGTCATCTCCGCCATCACACGCACCACTGTCACCGGACCGGACGAAGCATACTGGCGCCGGGTGCTCGAATACGCAGCTCAGGGCGGGTTACAGGCCGTCCTCGACGAGTACGCGCATTTCCTGTCCGGTGCCATCGGCGATCGAGACCGGGCGTTCACCACGGCCATGGACAAGGTGGCCGGACAGATGGTCGAGAGTCTGACCATCGCGACGGCCACGCTGACGGCCGACGATGTGCAGCTCGACGCGAAGGGGCAGTTGCTCGCGGCGCAGAAGCTCGGATTCCGCACGCGCTTCGCGGTGCGTTACGGTGGGCAGGGCCTCGAGGATGTCGGGGCGGTTGATCGCAGCAGGTCCGTGCAGCGCGCCTTCAACTCGCCGTTCTGGCCGTTCGTGCTGTGCTCCACGTCGGTCGGACAGGAGGGCCTCGACTTTCATCCCTACTGCCACGCGGTGGTGCACTGGAACGTGCCGTCGAATCCCGTGGATCTCGAGCAGCGCGAAGGCCGAGTGCATCGGTACAAGGGGCACGCCGTCCGCAAGAACGTGGCGCGCAAACACGGCGCCGCCGTACTCGCGGATGGCGCGGGCCCGGATCCCTGGGCGCGCATGTTTGCCGCCGCGCAGGCGACGGACACGCGCGACGACTCGGGCCTTAGTCCGTACTGGTTGTATCAGGGGGACGATCCTGGCGCCGCGCGCATCGAGCGGCACGTGCTCGCGCTCCCGCTCAGCCGGGACGCCGCGCACGCAGACGCGCTCCGGAGGTCGCTGGCGGTCTATCGCATGGCCTTCGGCCAGGCCCGGCAGCAGGACGTTGTCGACTTCCTGTTGCAACAGCTGGATGAACCTGCACGCAAGCGGGCAGCCGAGGATCTCCGGGTCAATTTGACCCCGCCGCGTTCGGTCCAACGCAAACTGCCGGGGTTCGGGGCTGACCTGGTCGGTGACCGTGATGCCGTGCGCTCAGAGCCCCACCGCTGGAGCCTGACGACATCAACGGATCCGTCGCCCATGACCGACCAGGTCGCCGTGTTGCTCGACCGCTACGTCGAGCTTCGAGAAGTCGTCGGGAGAGGTGGACGACGCCGCGCAAAGGCGATGGACGTCGATGGTCTGCGCGAATTGCTTCACCAGTTCGGGGCGCTGCGAGCGCAGGCCGGGGCCGACGGGGCTTGCGGAGCAGAGCGCGGCCGGACGAAAGACACAACGCTCTCGGCCGAACGGCTCCGCGAAGTGCTGGACCAGTTCATGGCCCTGCCCGGGATTAAGAAGAAGATCTATTCGACCATGGTGGCGTCGCGAGCACTAGGCGAAGATGCCGACATCGTGGCCCGCCTACGTGATCTCCTTGACGTGTTTGTGCGAACGAGACCGGCTACGGTGGCGCGCGCGACTGTCGACGGCTATCGCGCCTTGCTGAGCCAGTTCGCGCGAATCAGAACGTGACGGCGAGCCCGCCTTGGGGGCGCTCGCCAATTTGCGGATCGGGGGAGGGCATACACATGGCGGATGGGTATACGGACGTGGACAAGCTGATCTTGGAACGATGGCACGATGTGATCGGATTGATGGAGGCCCACGAGGAGCTACAGGGCCGAATCGAGGAATTGATCGGCGATGTGGGGAACCGTCTCGAGAAATGGGGCGATGAGCTCGGGTATGCACTCGAGACTGACGCGAAGCGGGCGGAGTTCTATGCGTGGAAACCCACCTGGATGAATCGGCGGAAGGACGAGGCCGCGGTCTACTACGTGGTCGGAAGCTTCGCGCCGCTGGGTTACCGGAAAATCAAAGAAATCCATCCATACCTGTGGGTCTACACCGAGAACCTGGAGTTGCTCAAGATGAAAGAAGCGGACCGGGTCGAATTCGCGCGCGAACTGCGCCGCGTGCTCGGGGATAGCGCGACGCCCTGGCTCAACCCCGACACAAACGACGCCGACGCGCCGTTGGGGAAGTACCTGACGGACACGGACGACCGCCTGCGCGTCCGGCTGATCTCAGCTCCCGACGAGCTCTTCGAATTCGCGGCCAAAGGTTTCAAAGAACTCTTCACGCTGTCGGATGCGATAGATCAGACTCTGGCGAAGTTCCGGACGAGAGAGTAGCGAGTCGACTGCGTGTCACGGTCCAGGTCGGGGCCAAGGCGGTCGGTTTACAGCTGGAGGTTCTCGGACAGCTCGCCGGTGCGGACTGCGTAGATGACGACGGAGCTGAGACGCCCGCCGGTGGCGACCGCCCATTGACGACCGTACGCTTGGACCTGGCCACGGTAGCGAGCGGCAAGTGAGTCGATGGTCGCTTGGTCCGTCTTGTAGTCAACCAGCTCCCAGCCTCCCGGTGTCCTGAACGCCAGGTCGATCACGCCATGGAGGAGGCGCGGCGCCGCGCCGGGCTCCTCCATCCGCACCGCAAAGGGCACCTCCACCAGGCGCTCCTCTGCGGCCAGCGCCCGCTGCCAGAACTCCGATGCCATCACGCCCTCGACCGTGTCGAGGGCTTCGGGCACGACCTGACGCAGCTCGTGGTTCTCCAGGGTCAGCCAGTTGGCCAGGCGCTCGAGGTGGGCGCGGTCGCGCAGGGGGCCGCGCATGGCGTGCTCGAGCAGGGCGTGAATGAGGCTGCCCCAGGCCATGCCGGTGTCGGGCTCGCGGGTCCGACCCTCCGAGACCGGGTGGCCATAGGGCCCGCCGCGATGGGCGATCCCCGTGACAGACTCGACGACCCATGAGGGCTGGGCAGCGGCCTCGCGAGCCGCGCGGCGTGCGGCGTCGGCAGCCGCGCGCGCGCCCGCACTGAGATCCGGCAGGGCGCGAGGTTTCACCGCAACCGCGGGCGGAACCTTGAGCTCGCGCGCCGAGCTCAGGTAAGGAGCCAGGGACTCCCACGGGCGCTCGCCTTTTCCGCTCTTGGCCCAGCGGCTGACGACGAGGAGATCCCTGGCGCGCGTGGCGGCTACGTAGAGGAGCCGCTTTTCCTCGGCCTCGACATAGGCGAGCTCGGCCGCCGCGTGTTCCTCCCAGCCCGCCGGCTCGGCCAGCTCGTCCCACTGGCCCTCGCCCCACGTCCGGCCCAGGCGCAGGTAGCCGGTGGCGCGCGGGCCCTCGCGGATCACGCGCACGCCGGCGCGCGCCTTGACGCCGGCCAGGGGGTCGGCGAGGAAGACGACGGGCGCCTCGAGGCCCTTGGCCTTGTGGAGATTCATCACGCGCACGACGTCCTGCCGTCCGGGCTCGAGCGGGATGGACTCGATATCGGTGGCCTCGAGATCCTCATCGAGCGCCGCGGCAGCGTCAGCGAGCGTGCCGCCGGCCTCGGTGATCTGCCGCACGCGGTCGAGCGCGTACAGGACATCGCCGGCCTCGGCGGCGCCCGGGGTGGCGGCCACGGCCCGGGCCAGCAGGCCGGTGTCCTCGAGGATGCGCCCCACGGCGGCAGCGACGGGCAGGGTGCGCG
>JACQVC010000464.1 GCA_016209995.1 Gemmatimonadota bacterium | reverse complement strand
GTAATATCTATACGACGGAGACCTACGAGGGGAAGCGCGTGCAGAAATTCGTCTACAAGGGCGTGGGGCGAATCACAACGCAGAACCAGGGCACGGTCTGGCCTCGCCCGTAGCGGGTTACAAGACGAAGCCCGCGGCGGCGCAGAACCATTGCGCCGCCGCGGCTTCGTTTCCTTATCTCATCAGCCCGACGTGACCTGCCAGTCGAGCAACTCAGGATTCACTAGCCCTTAACAGACGCTCACTGCCAGCGTCCACTCACGAGCGTGGTCCAGACCGGCTTCCCGTCGGGTCCGGTGTCCACCCAATCGAGGCCGAGCCCGTCAGCGGCGGACCAGGTGTTGTTGGCCTCCTTCTCGCTACGCGGAACGGGGAAGCACAGGTCCTGTATCTTGGGCAGCCCGGCGTACCGGGTGACGTGCCGGTCCGGGATGTACTCGAGTGCGTGGAGCGCGCCCGGCGTGTTGTCGCGCAGCCAGCGGGCGCGGTCGCCGAAGCGACGTCCCTCGAGGAGCAGCTCGAGCCCGCGCTCCCACTTCAGCGCGGCCCATGCCTCTTCCAGGGTGGTGGCGGTCACGGCCGGCATGGTCGCGCCCGTGAAGTAGTTCTTGTAGCTCTGACGGATCTGGTTGATCAGAGCCAGCGCACCGGTGACGTTGCTCTGCTTGAGCAGCGCCTCAGCGCGGATCAGGATCATCTCGCGTCCGCTTACCAGGTTGATGGGGAGCAGCGCTCTCTCGGTAGCGAACGTCCGCTCGAACACGGTGCGCTCGTTGGCGCCTCTCGGGAGGTAGTACTTAAGCGGGTAGTAGAACTGCACCTGCGCGGCGCTGCCGCTGCCGAACGTAGGCCGCGGCGCCTCGCCGAACTCGTTTCTGACGGCGGCGGAGCCGGGCCGATTGTCGAATCCCCATGCCGCTCTGGGATCGCCCGAGTCAGTGAAGTACTTCTCCCATTGCGTGTACTTGAAGGAGATGGAGCGGTAGCCTCCGCTCATGGAAAGCGTGAGACGCCAGGTTTCGCCGTCGGTGCCCAGGTCCGGGGCTCCACGGCCCGTGTATTGGGCCCGGAACTTGAAGTTCTCCGCGAGCTTGGCGGCGTCCGCAGCAGCCTCGTTCCAACTGCCGACCGATGCGTACGCCGCTGCCCGGGCGCCGATCGCCGCGTCCCTCGTCGAGTTATCGCCGGCCGCGGCCGCGATCTTCTCCGCGTTCTTGAAGTGCTCGATCGCGCGGGTGAAGTAGTCCTTGTTCGGCTGTGGAGGCCCCGCGTCGAAGACCGCCGTGCAGTAATGCTCACCCAGGGAGCGACTTGCCAAACCGGCCCACAGGTAGAGCTGTCCTAACGGAGCGTACGACTCTGCCTGGGCACCCATCGTCTCCCGGACCTTGCCGATCGCGTACTCGGCGACCCAGCGTCCCTTGTGGGTGCGCTCCCACCCGGTACCGGCCGTGTTGTCGTCCCAGAGCTGGCCCAGCTCGATGTTGATGCTTACTCCCGCGGCTCCCGTGCCACCCGACGGCTGGAACTCGCGGGCGACCGCGGATCCACTGTGCGCCATGCTGGAAAGACCCGTGAGCGTCCCGCGCATGGCGCCATTGACCAGTCCGGTGTGCGTGCCGGAGTCATTGAGGTTGGTGTCCTGCACGGGCCCCGGATTCGTGACATCGAAGTCACAGCTCGTAAGCGCCAGAACTACCAGGGCGACAGCCCCGGCCGTCCACCTGCACTTTGCGTCGATCATCGTCTTCATGGTTCGTCTCCTTTCTCTTTCCTCAAAAGACCGTGCGGAGGGAAACCGTGAAGAAGGACTGCGGCGGAATCGTCTCGCCGATGCTCCTCGACAGGTTGAACCCCGGCGATCCGATGCCCGTGCGCGACTCCTGCTCGGGATGCCCGTACACCAGCTCCTTGGAGGTCTTGTACCAAACGTTTCTCGCGGACACGGTCAGGTCGGTACGGCTCGACCAGCTCGTGAGCGAGGGCACCAGACTCGAGAGCGGAATGCTCAACGTCACGTCGCGCAGCTCGAAGAAGTCGCCCGGCACGATGTTGGTGCCCGGGGACATACCGAAGCACTGCTGCCGCTCCCAGGCGTACATGTCAGCGCGGCGGCCCGCCTCCTGGAGCCGGTAGGCGTTGTAGCACTTGGGCGAGGAGATGCCGCGCGAGAGCGCGTTGCTCTCCGCGCCGTTCGAGATGTAGAAGCCGCCCTGGTACTCGCCGCGGCCGGAAAGCGCGATACCGCCGGGCAAACCGATGGACGTGGTCAGGTTGTACATATGGGTCGGATACGACGGACCGTAGACCTGGTCCGACTGAACGATCGGGTCCGCCTTCTCCCAGAAGTTCATGATCTTCGAGCCGCGGATGACCGGGACCGGCAAGCCCTCGCGCAGGTTGCTCTGCGGCGGCGATCCACCGAGCGAGATGACCTCGCTCTTCGTGGTCGTGATGCCGACGCCGAGATCCCAGCGCAAAGAGGGGGAGTTGAGGATGGTCGCGTTCACAGTCGCCTCGGTGCCCCAGTTCTTGAACTCGCCCACGTTCTCAAGCTGGTTGTCCCAGCCACCGCTGGTGGCCGGGCGCCGCACACCGAAAAGGGCGTCCGCGGTGGTCCGCGTATAGTACGTCACCTCCGCATTCACGCGGTTGCTCAGGACGGAGGCATCGAAGCCGAGCTCGAGCTCGCGGGTCCGCTCGGGACCCAGGTCTTCGTTACCGAGGTTCTGCGGTTGGAAGGCCGGCCGATCCGTGCCCCAGCCGATGGGCTCCCACGTGCGCACGGCGTCGAACGCGCCTGGCGCGCGGCCGGCGAACCCGTAGGCGGCGCGCAGCTTCACGGAGCCGAGCATCTCCGGCCAGAATGCTTCGTCCGAGATCACGTACGAGAAGCTGGCCTTGGGGTACGGCTGGAGCCCGAAGCCCGAGCCGAACGCGCTGTTCCCGTCCACCCTCAGGCCCAGCGTAAGGAAGTAGCGGTCCGAAAGAGCGAGCATGTCCTGCACGAAGAGGCCGCCCGTGATGACGCGAATCTTGGTCTGGTACGAGTCCCTCATCGACGCGCTCGAGATCGTGTAGTCGCCCGGACCCGGAAGCTCGCTGCCCGTAGCCCAGACCGTCTCCTCCGTGTTCTCGACACCTTGCACGCCGAACGACAGCGTGCTGCGCAGGTTGCTCCTCACATCGAGACTCAAG
>JACQVC010000463.1 GCA_016209995.1 Gemmatimonadota bacterium | reverse complement strand
CTCCAAGATCTCGCCAAGCACCGTACGAATGTCGGGATTCGGCTCGATGCTGACCTGCAGGATGATCGATTCTTGGACGCGCGCCACCGACGGCGGAAAGATCATCGACGGCCGCTGGGGCCGCTCGGCCTGCGCCGCGGCCGTGCTCAGGAGCGCCAGCGCGATGACCAGGGTTCTCCACATCTACTGGTCTCCCGTGTCCGCCGGCTGCATCACCGCCATTCCGCGCCGCCGAGCGACATCAGCCAGGACGACTAGCCCGGCCTTGACCGACAAGGGCGTGCTCTCGACCCGGTGGTCCGACCCGTGCTGCGCGAGCAACTCATTGAGCGCGTCGGCGATGTCCCTGATCGCCATGGCATCAGCCCAGTTCGACATCGCAGTCGACCCCCGGGCCCCAGGCCCGATACGGCGGCTGCCTACGCACAAGGATCGCGCGCGGATACGCGACGTTTTCATCGTGTGCCCAGGCGGCGCGCACCCGATGCTGCTCGACGTGGCGAAACCATCGAGTTGCGTCATCCCCCGCCCGCGTGGTCGCCGCCTTCTGCTTGGTGAGCCAGCCCTCGCCGCCGTTGTACGACGAGAGCGTGAAGGCCCAGCGGTCGCAGGGCGTGGCCGCGCGCGATTGCCGGTCGTACAGGAACTTGTCGTACCGCGCCAGCGCCCGGAGCGCCCAGGCCGGCTCAAAGGGTTGATTGGCGCCGAGCTCCTCGGTGTACTTCGCGCTGATCCACTCGGCCGTGGCCGGGGTGAACTGCGCCAGGCCGCCGGCGTACGCGCTCTTGGCGTCTGGGCGCCAGCCAGATTCCTGATGCACCTGGGCCGCCATGACGGCGATCGGCGCGTTCAGGCCCCACACGGCGCGGGCGTTGGCGATCAGCGGCCGCTGATACTGGAGCGCCGCGCGCGGAATCGGCTGTGCGCACACAGGCGAGGCGATGACGAGGATGATCGCCGGCGCGGTCACCGCCTTGACGACCTCCAGCACCAGCTTCGCCAGCGTCAGCAGTGCGATCAGCAGGGCCATGCCCGCACCCCCAGCGACGCGGCACGCCACACAGATCGGCTCGCCCTTGGCGACAAAATCCTTACAGAACGGGTTCTTGCAGCGCTTCTGGTGTCTGGGCATCGTCAGATTCCGATCGTGAACCCCACCAGAATGGCAAGCACGATGAGGGCGCGCGCAATGACCCGCGCGGCGCTCAGCTGGTCGCGCGGCATGCCACGTTCAATGGCCGGCGCGAAGCGGAACAGCGTCCGGTCAGCCCAGTACGCGACGGTGATGGCGAACGTCACCTGCGCCAGCTTGTAGACGAGGACGCTCACCTGCTGCGGCGCCACCCAGGCCACCACGGCGAGGGCGAGGACGCTAGCCAGCATCCAGGTCCAGACGCGCTGCACGGCGTAGTGCATGGGTCTCTGCGGCATCACTCCCTCGCATGCGCAATCAGGTACTGGTTCAAGGCCGAGATCTCGTTGCGCAGCAACCGGATCTCACCCGCCTGGTTCTCGATCCGTCCGCCTTGGGCTTTCACCTCTGTCGTGAGCGTCCCAATCCAGATGCCGGCGCTCAGGATCGTGCCGAGCAGCGTCACCGCGAGGGGCGACCACCGCCACCTGGTCTTTCGTCAAGCGGCGGCGCCGAGCCGTCATCCTGCGACCGCTCCAGGGCCCGGCTGCTGGGCCCGCACCAACGCGATCGCCGTCATCATTTCCCCGACGGCGTTGCGCAGGCCGTGCACGTTGTCGTGGGTGTTCGTGTGATACCGATCCTGCGTACTGCGGACTTCGTCGAGCGTGAACTGCACCTTCAGCATCAGCTCCGTCTGGCGTGCGTTCATGGTGCGCAACTCGCCCAGGATGTCAGTCTGCTGCTTCAGGATCGGGACGACGGACGCGCTCAGCTCCTCCGCGAACAGTTCCTTATTTGTCCGCCGCCAGAAGTCGGCGCTCTGTTCGCCGGCCACCGTACCGAGGTCGCCTGCGGCTTTTCGTGTCAGCAGCGGGGCAAAAATCCGCAGCACCTGGAACAGGATGACCAGCGCGAGCGCTGCAATCCCGTACTGCGCCACGACTTTGGCGGTTTCCGGATCCATATTCAGTTGTGGTTGAGCCTGGGTCGAGCCTAGCAGGCGATCGGGGGCCGGAAACGGATGGGGTGTTGTCGGCTACGCGCCGGCGAATCGAGGCCCGAATACCCGCACGAACAGCCACCAGATCCAGCGGGTCCAGACATGGCAGGTCCGCAGGGCGCGACGAAAGACGGCATGCGCTTCGACCGAGGGCACATGGAAGACGCCGCCCTGTGTCGCACAGAGGTAGTCGTGGATGACGGCGGCGCGGGTGTGCTTGCCGTAGCGGGGAAACAGGCTCCAGAGGGGGCGCGGGACGCTCGCAAAGTTCGTCACGGCGCCGTCGGGCGCCGTGTACACGCGCCCGTCCTCGTCGCGATAGACGAGCGGCTCCAGGAGGCAGAACCATTCGCCATTCCACCCCTCGAGCTCATAGATCGCCAGGCGCGAGAGAAACGCCCCGCGTGGCATCGTCAGGCGCGGATCACCGCGATCCGGCTGTCTGCCGCGTCGGTGTCCGCCCACACGCGCTGATCGACCGGCGTCGCCGGGTCCAGCGCCTTCGTCTTGACGAAGGCCAGCCCGTTGATCAGTTCCTGGCTATCCAGGTTGACGCCTTCCTTGCCGCGCGCCATGAGCTTCCCCCACCAGGCGCGCGCCGTCCGATCGGCGTCCTTGAGGGCCTCGAAGGCGGTCAGCTCGGCGAGCGTGATGCGCTCCAGGAACGTGCCCAGCGAGATCACCCGATACGGCGGCGGCGAGAACGGATACGCCGTCAAGGTCACCCACTCGGCGGCCGTGAACTCGATCGATGTGACGACCTCGTTCACCGGAGTGCCGTCGATCACGCGCGAATCCGTCAACGCGATCACGACCTTTCCGTCATCCCGGCGCGTGACCACCCGCGTCAACGACGCAATCTGGTTCAGGCTCGACTCTTCAGATCGAAACAGTTCTTGCGGCATCATTGGTCTCCGTCAGTAACGCGGTCCCGCGCGTGACGATGTCGCGCGCCCAGTCCATCATGCTGGCGATAAAGACGGCGCCGTCCGGCGTCGTGCGGACGTGCCGTTCGACCTCCCCGATCCCTTCCTCGATCTTCGGCAGGTTCTGGGTCAGATACGGCCGCGCCTCCTCACGCGAGATCCGGGAGGCGCACCACAGGTCGCCCTCCGTCAGTATCAGCCACGAGTAGAGCGCCTGGATGACCGCACACATCGGGCGCTTGCAATCCTTCCGTACCGGCGACACGTACAGCTCCTCGATGGGATTAGTGATCAGCGTGCCGTCGTGGTCGTCGATGTTCATGCCGAGTGCCTCGAGGCGCAGGTGCCCAACCTCGTGGTAGACGCCCTCCGCGCAGCCTTGTGGGTCGGTGACCGTGACGTAGACCGCCGTTCGGCGGAACGCCTCGGTCCAGGACGGCACCATCTGGTGCCCGGAGCAGCTGCCACGGCCGAAGCCCTCCGGCATCCGCTTAGGCCAGAACTCGTCCAGAAACCCAGCCAGCGACGCGTAGCCATCCGGCCAGGCGGCGAGGCGCCGGTCGGCCTCCTCAAGCTCGCTCGACAGGACATCGTCGAAGGCATCCAGCATGACGTCGCCGCTGTAGTTGAATGGGTCGCGCGCGACGGCCACCGTCCCCTTAACGAGCGTGAGGGCGCTCGCGGGCGCGGTTTTGACCCAGCCGGTACGCGTGTGGAGCGCCTCGCCGATCACCTGCGTGTCGTACCCGTCCGGCTGCGGTTTGGCGACTCTCGTCCAATCGATCATCGGTCTCTCCTTAGCGGAAGGCGGGTCCGACGCACCAGGTCACCAGCGAGCGTCGGATCCCGCGCGTGACCGGCGTCACGCGATGGCCGATATAGGACGGGAACAGGAACGCTTGGCCCTTCCCGCGCGTGGCGACGACCGACCCGCCGACGAGTAGCTCCAGGTT